>SKHA01000035.1 GCA_007117185.1 Spirochaeta sp.
CATCGTCCGCGACAATCATGATCTGGCCGGTGATGCCCTGGGAGAAACCTCCCAGCCACTGCGGATCTCTGGCCGTCGGGATCACCTCGGCACGTTCCTCCACCGGGTCCAGCAGCATCACCGCTCCGTGCAGGCCCAGCAACACCCGATCCCGGTCTATCATTCCCACCGGCGGGGGCGAGAGACGCTGCTGGTCCATCGGGACGGGGAAACTCATCACCACCTGCGGGGGCTGCCCCGCGGCAGTTACCCAATCCAGAACGTCCACCCTCTGAGGTGCGTAGCCTCTGAGGGTGAGAAAGCGAACCGTCTGGGGGCTGGCATCGAGGATGGCCACGGTGTATACTGTGGGAACTGCTTCCTGGAAGAGCTGACTCCTGGGGGGCAGGACAAACTCCGCATCGCCCGCTCCGTCTGCGGTGAGTACCGCACCGGTTATCATCCCGAAGATGTCTCCGGTGATCACCACCATGCCGGATCGACCGTCAGCGAATATCGGCGCCGCATCGACAGTGGTCAGCGTCCCGTCGTTGGGGATGGTATGAGCCACACCGTCCGGCAGCGCCTGGAAGCTGATACGCTGCGCCTGGAATCTGCCCAGAACCGACCCGTAAAGCCGGGGAATTCCCGAGGACTCAACCGAGACGACACGCCCGCTCTGGAGCAACCGGACCTGCCAGGGATCGTGATCCCCCTGGTTGATGTACGCCACCGCCGACTCCACCGATACCGCATCCCGGGTCACCGCCAGGCGGTTGCTCCAGTCTGTCCTGTCAAAGATGAGGAAGGAACCCGGTCCGGACGCGATATCCGGAGACTGCATGTCAGCGGGACTCTGCCCGGAGGGGTCGTCGCCGGGATGAATCCAGGCGATGTCGAGGCGGTACTCGTCGCCGGCATTTCGGGGGATAGCCAGGGCGGTGGCAATTCCAAGGAGTATGACAAAGATTCCCGCCAGGGCGATGCGCACCGTCAGGACACCGCCCGTTTCTTCTGCTGTGCCTGGGTCTTCTCGTCGGAGTCCATCTTGGCCTTCCATACCTCAAGCTTCTTTTTCACCTCTTCGGCCTTGTCAACCTCGCCGAGGATGGTGTGAATACGCTTGAGGGCGCTCAGGAAGGCGATTCCGTGCTTGAAGTCGTCCATGCGAAGGGTGGAAAGCTCGTACTTTTCGCGGTAACGGTCGGCAGACTGGGTGAGCAGCCGCACAACCAGATCCAGGTGGCCCATTCGGGACGGATAGCCATCAACCCGGGGGTCCATCCCGGCAACGAACGTCTTGAAGTTGATCAGGTTCTTGGCCACAGTGGTGTAGCGGCCTTCAAGTTCGACGAAGGACCAGCGCCACTTGGAATTCTTGCCAAAAGCGTCTTCTACCGACTGGATGGTGAAGCCGATCTTCCGCACCAGGTGAAAGCGCTTTTCGTCTTCAAAACCGTCGATCTCCTCGAGCATTTCAGTGTAGTCCGAGAACGGCGCGTCCACAAACTTGGAGACCACCTCTTCCAGGTAGATCACCGCCTGGTAGCAGCTCTTGCGGGCATCGTTGAGAAACGCCTCGTTCTTTACCCCGAGGAGGGCCACCGAGAGGGCGTTCTGCAGGAGGTAGAACGAAGCGAGGTTCAGCCGTTCATCAGCAAGAACAAGATACTTGTATCCGGACCCGCTTTGGGCAGCATTGATCACCTTGAGAAGACTCTTTTCCCGCTGCAGGATCGCCTCGGCATTCTGTTTGTACTCTTTGATTCTCTCGAAGTACTGTTGCCGGGCTTCGTTACTGATCTTGCCCATCTATTTTTCTCCGATACCGTTGCAGCAGCGCCCGGGCATGCTCCAGGCTGTGCTGCTCTTCTCCGTCTCCAGCGAGCATCCGGGCTACCTCCCGAACGCGGTCCTCTCCGGACAGTGTGGCAGCGCGAATCACCGTTCGCTCTCCCGGGCTGTCTTTGACCACTGCTATATGATTATCGGCATGAACGGCGATTGTCGCAAGGTGGCTGATGCAGATTACCTGACCGTGGTCAGAGAGGGCGCGCATATGTGAGGCCATCGCCAGGGCCACAGCTCCGCCGATTCCCGTGTCGATCTCATCAAAAAGGAGAGAACGGACGTTGTCTGCTGCGGCCAGGACCGTCTTTATCGCCAGCATCACCCGGGACAGTTCACCACCCGAGGCTACCCGTGAGAGAGGTCGTGGCGGTTCTCCCGTATTGGTGGTAATCAGAAAACTCACCCGGTCCGCGCCGTGGGAACCGCAGACCATCTTTCCGGCGTCATTGGTTCGGGCCTCCACCTCCACAACAAATCGGGCCTGGTTCATCGCCAGATCCTTCAGAACCGCGCCGATCTTCTCCTGGAGCGCCCTGCCCGCTTCGTCCCGGCGCTGGTGGATTTCCCGGGCGTCCCGGAGGATCTCCTGCTCCAGCTGCCGGATACGGCTGCGGAGCTCCGCTTTACTCTCTTCAGCGTGAAGAAGGTCCTCAAGGGACTGTTCGGCGCTGCCCCGGTACGCTATCACAGCCTCCAGGGAGCCGCCGTACTTGCGGGAGAGGCCCCGCAACACCGCCAGGCGCTCTTCAATCACGTCCAGACGGGCTGGGTCGTACACCAGAGACTCCCGATAGGAGTTGATGCTCTGCAGGGCGTCCTCCACCTCGAAGTAGAGACCGTCCAGCCGCTCCGCGTTCTCCTGGAGCGAACTGTCAAGACGAGCCGCACCATGAATCTCCTGGCGAACCTGGCGGAACTGCAGCAGCAGTGAGGGGGCGGAGACTTCGGCGGTACTGTCACCCTCCACCAGGTTGCGAGCGCTCTCCATGTGCTCCACCAGCTTTTCGTACTGCATCATTCGCTCACGCTCGCTCTCCAGAGCGGGCATCTCCTCGGAGTCCACCCCGGCAGCGTCGATCTCTTCGATAGCAAAGCGGAGGAACTCGATCTCCCTGAGTCGCCCCTCCTCACGGGAGACAATCTGCTGCAGCTGCTGCTGCAGGTCACCCAGAGTCGCGAAGTTCTGCCCGAACGCTGTCACCCGCTCCTCCAGGTCAGCGTACCGATCCAGCAAGCGCCGGTGAGAGGCTTCGTTGAAGAGAGACTGGTGTTCGTGCTGGCTGTGAAGGTCCAGTAACAGCGAGGAGAACTCCTCCAGGTCCGCCCGGCTCAGGGGAACCGCCTGCATGTAAATCGTTCCCCGCCCGGTGGTCTTGAGGCTACGTCGTACCAGGACCACCCCGTCATCCGGTTCAATATCCCGCTCCCGGAGCCATGCCAGACACTCCGGGTGGTTGGCCACCCGGAACTCCCCGGCAACCATCGCCTCTTCAGAGCCGGACCGCACCAGATCGGCGGCGGCCCGTCCGCCGCACAGCAATGAAAGCGCTCCCACGAGAATGCTCTTGCCCGCGCCGGTTTCACCGCTGAGCACGTTGAACCCGGCGGTGAAGTCCAGCTCCAGCGAGTCAACCAGAATGAAGTTCCGAACGGAGATGCGCTCAATCATTGGCGCTTCCGGACCAGTTGAGTTTGGATCGCAACACCTCATAAAACGTCCGGCGGTTGGACCGCAGGATCCGCGCCCGGGCGGCGGCACCACGAACGACGATGTAGTCTCCCTCTTTCAGCGGCGTCAGGGTCTGACCGTCCACAGTGAGGGCAATCTCCGTCCGCTGGTCAGGCTCCACGGTGATGCGCACCGTCTCGTCAGCGGGCAGCACGATGGGCCGGTGCGAGAGGGTAAAGGGACAGATCGGATTGAGGATCAGTGCATCCATCTCCGGGTGGAGGATCGGACCCCCTGCGGCGGCAGAATAGGCAGTAGACCCGGTGGGTGTCGCCACCATCACCCCGTCGGCCCGAAAGACCCCCAGGGGCTGGTCACCCAGGTTCACCGAGAGACGCACCATCCGGGATATGCCCTCGGAAGAGACAACCGCGTCGTTGAGGCCGCGAAAACGGCACACCTCGGAATCACCCCGGATTACGCAGACATCAAGGACCAGACGCTGCCCCGCCCGCAGCTCTCCGCTGCGGAACGCTTCTATCGCCGGGCGCCACTCTTCCC
>SKHA01000072.1 GCA_007117185.1 Spirochaeta sp.
AAGATCTTCTGCTGCAGCGCCGGATCGGCGTATTTGGACAGGGGCTGGAGGAAGAGCGCCCCGTTGATCCCCATGGTGAGGGACAGGGGCAGCGATTCGTAGGAACTGGCCTCGAGCATCGCCAGGCTCTGGGCCACATCCTGGCCGCGCCCGCCGAATTGCTCTGGTATGAAGACGGAAAGAGGCCGTTCCCCAAGCACCTGATCCAGGAGTTCCTCCGGAACTTCCCGGACGGTAGCGTGCTGTCCGGTGTACAGCGTCTGGAAGAGCTGGTGCAGGCGTTCCTGGTAACGAGCCAGGAAGGTTGGAAAGGGCTGGTTAGTCATAGGTACTAATATATCTGACAAACATGGTAATGTCGAGGAAATGTCGGCCAGCAACCGATATAGATTGGCGTGCACCGACCCGCTACAATGGCGTGGTGAACGAATCCGGCACCACCCATCGCCTGCTTGTCCGCGACGCCGCCGACCTCTCGCCCCTGCCGGACCGATCGGTTGAGCTGGTGGTGACCTCGCCACCCTACCCGATGATCGCCATGTGGGACGATGTATTTCGCGCCGACACCTTTGAGGGAATGCACCAGGAGCTCGACCCGGTATGGCGGGAGTGCCGGCGCATTCTGCGACCGGGGGGGTTCCTGTGCATCAACATCGGCGACGCCACCCGTACCGTAGCGGGCACCTTTCAGCTGTACCCCAACCACAGCCGGGTGATCGCGGCGTGTACCGCCGCGGGGTTTCAGGCGCTGCCGCTGATCATCTGGCGCAAGCCGACCAACGCGCCGAACAAGTTTATGGGGTCGGGGATGCTGCCCTCCGGGGCCTACGTCACCCTGGAACACGAGTACATCCTGATCTTCCGCGCTGGAGAGAAGCGGGAGTTCTCAGCTGGTGGCGCAGGTGGCGCAGGTGGCGCCGGAGGTGGCGGTAGCCCAGGGGGTGGCGACCCTCAGCGAAGGCGGCAGAGCGCGATCTTCCAGACCGAGCGAAACCAGTGGTTCTCCGACCAGTGGGATTTCCGAGGTACCCGGCAGGCCCTGGGAGAGGACCGGGGGCGCAGCCGCAGCGGCGCGTTCCCCCCTGAGCTTCCCTGGCGGCTCATCCACATGTACAGCCTGCAGGGAGACACCGTGGTGGACCCCTTCGCCGGAACCGGCACCACCCTCGCCGCCGCTGCGGCAGCGGGCCGGAACAGTGTCGGCGTGGAGATCGACGGGACACTGATCGAACCGATAGAAACAACAATGGCCGGTGCCCCTGAATGGGGAGAGTGGCGACGGACCCAACGCCTGGCCGATCAGCACCGCGCGGTGGCTGCCTACCGCCAGCGTCATGGGACGGATCCAGCCCATCGCAACAGCGCTTTGGAGGTACCGGTGATCTCCGCCCAGGAGACGGAGCTGGTCATCCCCCGCCTCGCAGCGATTGAGCGGGTTCGGGTTCCCCTGGAGGGCGAACACCGCTGGGAGGCAACCTACGGGGTGCCTCAGGGGATGCTCTTCTGATGATGGACAGGGATGCACTGCAGGAGCGGATACGCCTGGTCGCCCGGGAGCAGTTCTCCCGCTCCGGCGGCCCCGGGGGGCAGAACGTGAACAAGGTCTCCACCCGGGTGACCCTGCACGTACCCCTGGGGGAGCTGGGGCTTGAGGAGGCGGAGCTGACGAGGGTGAGGCAGCTTCTTGTCCGGCGAGTCACCACCGCCGACGAGCTGGTGGTCCACAGCGAGGTCACCCGGCGCCGGGAAGCCAACCGGCAGGACGCCCAGGAGCGGGCGCTGACCCTCATAGACGAAGCGCGGCGGCCGCCTCGACGGCGGCGCCCCACCCGGCCGGGTCGCGCCGCCCGGGAACGCCGGTTGGAATCCAAGCAGCACCGCAGCCGCCGCAAACAGGACCGCCGCCCCCCAAACCAGCAGGCTGACTAGGACGTATTGAAAACCTTGTGGCACATTTGTACATCAGCTCTTTGTCTGGAAAGAAGATGGTAAACGCATCCAGTCGCATCGGCGCCGCAGTGAAGCACAAATCCCTGCAGGGCCAGAAAATGCACCGTTAGCATGCCACAAGGTTTTCAATACTGCCCTTGGGGCCTTATCTTACCGTCATGAACGAGCACTACACCCTCGGAAAGACCGAAATCCCTGTCACCCCCATCGGATTGGGCTGCTGGCAGTTCTCCCGCAGCCAGGGGCTGGCGGGCAAGTACTGGCCAGCGATACCCCAGGAAACTGTGAAAGAGATCGTCAGCGCGACTCTGGAAGGTGGGATCAACTGGTTTGATACCGCCGAGGTCTACGGTGGCGGCGCCTCGGAGCAATCCCTCTCCCAGGCACTGAACGAACTCGCCGTACCCCGTGAGTCCTACCTGATCGCCGACAAGTGGTTTCCCGCGTTCCGCTCTGCCCGCTCGGTAGGAAAGACGTTCCCCGCCCGGGAAAAAGCGATGCAGGGCATCTCCATCGACCTGCACCAGATCCACCAGCCCTTCAGCTTCTCCTCCGTTGAGAAGCAGATTGTGGCGATGGGCACCCTGGTCCGGGAGGGAAAGATCCGCGCCGTGGGGGTAAGCAACTTCAATGAAAAACTGACGCGCCGCGCCCACCGCCGCCTGAGCGAATACGGCCTCGACCTTGCCACCAACCAGATGCGCTACAGCCTGCTGGACCGGGAGATCGAACGGAACGGCGTCCTTGATGCTGCGAAGGAGCTGGGAATCACCATCATCGCCTATTCACCCCTCTCCCAGGGCATTCTCACCGGCCGATTCCACGGTGCCAACGGCGAAGACATTCGCCAGCGCCATGGGCCGCGAAAGTGGATGCGCCGCTTCAAACCAGAGGGACTCGCCGCAACAAGTGAACTGATCGCGCAACTCCAGGACGTTGCCGCCGCCCACGACGCCACAGCGGCACAGGTGGCCCTGGCGTGGACCGTCCAGCGCCACGGTACCACCATCGTCGCGATTCCTGGAGCCAGCTCAGTCAACCAGGCAGCATCAAACGCCGCAGCGCTTGGTATCAGCCTGACGGCGGAGCAGATTCAGCGTCTTGATGATGCCGGAGCGGAAGCGGAGCGGCGGCTGAAAAAGCTAGGCTGACCCTTCCAGCACCGAGACCTGGACAACCAGCGTCGCCACCCCGCCGCCCAGAACAACCCCCCGCAGCGGGGGCACGTCTCCGTAATCCCGGCCCCACCCCAGGGTGATGTGATTGTCCCGCACCACCACGCCGTTGGTGGGGTCCAGGTCCACCCAACCCAGCCCGTCGCACCACGCGGCAACCCAGGCGTGAGAGGCGTCTGCTCCCAGGACCTTCTCCTTCCCCGGAGGGGGGATGGTATTGAGGTACCCGCTGACGTAGCGGGCGGGGATCCCGGTGCTGCGCAGACACGCAAGAGCAAGATGTGCGTAGTCCTGGCACACCCCGCGGCGGGTGCGGAAGAACTCTGCCACCGGGGTGGAGATCTCCGTCGCCTCGGGGTCGTAGGTGATGTCCGCGAACAACCGCTCGGTGAGGTCGATCAGACCGGACAGGCGATCCCGGCCGGTAGGGAACGACGGCCCGGCGTACCGGGCATACTCCCCGCCCAGGGGCACGTACGGCGAGGCCAGCAGGAACGGCTGCCATCCCCCCAGCGATCCGTCGCCGATCATGGTATCGGGATGGTTCACCTGTACGTTGCTCTGGACTTCGATGCGCAGCGACCGGTGAGGCTGCTCGAAGGCAAATGAGCGCCAGGTGTTCCCGAAAAAGTCGCGGTGTTCCTGTTCGCTCTCCGGGGCGGGGTCTGTGATCCACTGCTGGCTCACCAGCTTCTGAAAGACGGTGTCCCGCGGGGTCAGCCGAGCGTCGTTCTGGGAAAGCGCCGCTGGAGAGGTATACGTGTACGTGGTGGTGTGAATGACCCGGTAGTTCATCACTGGGGTTCCCGCAGGCGCGGCTGCAGCGCTGCGGCGGCGTCGATCTTGGCAAGGTAGCGGTCGTGAATCGCCTGATCCAGGGAATCGAGAATGCCGTCCAGCCGAGCGAAGAGGTCACCGGTGGTAT
>SKHA01000220.1 GCA_007117185.1 Spirochaeta sp.
ACCGACGATGGTGTCGATCAGGGCCTGGGTGGCCGGGCCGGTGATGGCGCCGGTGAGGATCCGCAGGGAAGCGCCCTGGCGGGCCTCGGCGACCTTGGCGACCAGCTCCGCGTCGACGATGCCTCTGTCCGCGGCGACTACGTAGGCAAAAGTCGCCAGCGAGGCCATATGCGCGCTCGGGGGATCGCTCTGCAGTGCCTCGATCACTCCGGCGTACTCGGTGGCCACACTTGCCTCGATGACGATACCGGTCAGATCGTAGACCATATCCGCCACCGCCTGGCCGCCCGCAACGATCTGCTGGGTGTCTCCCGAGGGGACAAAGGACCAGATCAGGGGGTTCTCCTCTGTTCCCAGCGCGGGAGCCTCAGGGCGCCCGGCAGCAGACACGGCAACGATACTCACCGCCAGAATTGTCAGACAAAAAACGATCCGTTTCATACGCTTCCTCCTTTACCCGACTATGGTCTTCGAGTGTTAGAACGATGTTAGCACCAACACAGATTATGGAGAAGAGAAAAATATTGACACTTCATCGCGCTGGTGGTATCTTCCGCGTTACCTAATGTTTGGTAGCTACCGAACAGACGGTAACTAACAAAAGGAAGCACGGTGCCTGAACCACTACTCGAGAAAAAAACTACCACCAGCCGCCTCTCCCGAGAGCGAATCGTAGCCGCAGCGTTTCGCGCCTGGGGGCAAACCCACTTTGCCGGAACCAGCCTCAATATGGTTGCCCGCGAACTGGGGGTCACCAAACCCGCAGTCTACCGCTATTTCCGGGGGAAGGAAGAACTCCTTGATACTCTGAAGACGGACTTCGCCACCCGGGCTACAGCAGAAGTGGTGGACCCGCTCTTTCGCAGCTACGGCGGCGGGACTGCCGAGTCCACCCCGGAAGAGACAATCGCTCTGTGCGAGGAGTATCTGCAGCGGGTTCTCGCGTTTTACCAGGAGAACCCCTACCACTACAGCTTTTTTGCCCAGGTCCTCCTGGCGGCTTCACCGGCGGATCACCCGGCGTTCCGGGAACTGGACCGCCGGCAGGAGGCGTTGTTTTCGCGGTATATCGCCGACCCGATGACTCGGCGCTACGTAACCCGATCCGCGGCGTACTGGGCCACAGACCACCTCCGGCGTGACCCCGACACCGGGGCCCTCTCAACCGCTGCGAACTTCCAACCGGAGCGCCTCACCCTGACCGCAGAAAAACAGGCGCAGACGATTGAGATGATGTCCCGGCGTCTGATCCACGGATTTCTCGTCCAGAGCGACCACGGAATCGATCTCGAGATGGTGGAACGCACCGCCTGGCTTCTGCCGGAGGAGATGCCCGAGCCGGACCGGGTCTTCTCGGCGATTGAAAACGTGGTGGAGGAGATCGGGTACGGCGGCGCCACGGTGGAGCGAATCGCCGCGGCGGTGGGCATCACCAAGTCCAGCCTGTACCACTATTTTCGCAACCGTAACGAGATGCTGGAGCAGGTGATCCTGCGGGATCAGCTGCACTTTGCCGGGCTGGCCCGGATTCGCCTGCAGCAGCTCCAGCATCCCCGGGAGCAGTTGTACGCGCTGTTCGTGCTCATGACCAGTTACGCCGCCCAGCACAATGCGTTCATGACGGTGGAAAACTGGCTCCGACAGAACGAGGTGATCGTCGAGATCTCCCCCAGGCATATTCAGGAGATTCAGCGGATCTTCGCGTTTCTGGCAAAGATGCTCCTGGATGGTCAGATGGTGGGGGATCCCAACGAAGCGTTCGGGGTAATCGGATTCATCCGGTTCTCACTATTGCAGGAACTGAATGCACTACCCAGGCCGATCCGCAAAGATCGGTGCATTGAGGTAGCCCGCTCGGTGTTTACCCTCTTCGCAAGGGGGATCGGCAGCGACATTGGAAGTATGAGGAGTTCGAAATGAACAGAAAACTGAGATTGACGGGGGCGACAACCCTGGTTCTGGCGGTTGTCCTCGCCGCGCTGACGGCAGAGCCCGTGGCGGCGCAGTCCCGGATCCCCGAGCAGATCGACCTGGAAACGGCGGTCGCCCTGGCGCTGCAGAGCAACCTGGGGATCGAGTCGGAGCTGCTGGCGGTGCGGCAGAAGAAGCTCATCGCCGACACGTGGTGGAACCGCTTTTATCCCCAGGCGAATGCCAGCGTGACCTTGGGGCGGCTGAACGAGGAACCTGCAGCAGGCCCGCTCCAGCCCGACCCGTCCCGGTGGTTCATGTCCGCCGGACTCAACCTCTCCCTGGACCTCACCCTGCAGACCTTCCCGGGAATCTCCCTGGCGCGGATGGACTACGAGATGGGGCTGCTCTCCCTGGCGGACGCGCGCCGGCAGATCGAGCGGGACGTGAGCAAGCAGTTCTACAACCTCCTTTTGGCGCGGGAACAGATCGCTCTGGTGGAGGAGCGCATCGCCACGGCGCAGCGCCGCTACAACCAGGCGCAGATCAACTTCAACAACGGCCTCATCGACGAGTTCACCCTCCTGAGCGCGCAGGTGGGGGTAGAGACCCAGCGCCCCGCCCTGGAGGCGCTGCGGGGCGGCTACCAGCAACAGCTGCTCTCGTTCCGCAACAGCCTGGGGCTGCCCCTGCACACCCGGGTTGAACCGATCGGCGAGATAGACCCGCCCACCGTCACCCTCACCGGGGACAACCTGGACGAGCAGATCCTGCGACAGCGGTTGGACATACAGCAACTTCTCCTGCTGGAACAGATCCGGCAGGAACAGCTGCGCATTAACGACTTCAGCCAGGGGGGGCGGGTTCCCTTCGTCCGCTTCGGCCTCACCGTCGACCCCACCTTCCAGGGCAACCCCTGGCAGGACAGCTGGTTTGACGGCGACAACTGGAGCCAGCGCAGTGGCGCGTTCACCGTCACCATCGTGCAGCCCCTCACCGCCTGGCTGCCCTTCAGCCAGCAGCGCAACCAGGCCGCAGAGACAGAGATGGAGATCGCCCGGAACCGCATCAGCATCGACCAGCTCCTGCGGGGCGCGGAGATCGGCGTACAGGGGCTGCTCCTGGGAATCCGCACCTCCCTGCAGACCTCTGCCGCGCTGGAGGAGAATATCCGTCTGGCCCGGCGCGCCTACGAGCTGGCAGAGATCGGCTACAACAACGGCCTGCGGGAGCTTCTGGAGGTGCAGAACGCGGAAGTGGATCTGAAAGATGCGGAGTTCCAACTCCTGCAGGAACAGAAGAACATTATGGATAACCTCCTGGACCTGGTTTACGAACTGAACGTGTCCATGGACGAGATAACCACGGAGAACTGAGGAAATGATGAAAACAACACGATTCGCCGCGGTAGCGGCAGTAATGCTGGCAACGGCGCTCCTGGCGGGATGCGGTCGTTTCGGTGGTGCGTCGGAAGCGCCTGAGGGCACAGACCCTCAAGCGGCAGGGCCCGCAGACACTGTCTTTGCAGTAAACGTGACCCCGGCGGTTCAGGGTCAGATCAACGACTACATCGACGTCAACGGCGACGTGCAGACAACCACCAGCGTGGATGTCTTCTCCACAACCGCCGGCGAGGTGGTTCGCCTCCACGCACGAGTGGGCCAGCGGGTTGAGGCAGACCAGCTGATCGCAGAGGTGGACCCCTCCCGTCCGGGGCAGACCTTCGCCCTGAGCCCCGTCCGCGCCCCCATCAGCGGGACCGTGACCCGCCTTCCGGCCCGGGTGGGGTCGCAGGTGAACCCGTCCATGCCGGTTGCCCAGGTCTCCCGGACCAACGAGCTGGAGATCATCGTTCCGGTGGCGGAGCGGTTCATCTCCCAGGTGCGGGTGGGGCTCAACGCGGTGGTTCGTCTGGACGCATTCCCGGAAGAGCGCTTCAACGCCCGGGTTACTGAACTCAACCCGGTGGTGGACCCCCTCACCCGCACCCTGGAGGTGAAGCTCCGATTCACCCGGGCAGACCCGCGAATCCGCGCCGGGATGTACGCAGAAGTGCGAATCATCACCGAGACCCGGGACGATATCGTCAAGGTTCCCTCGGACGTGCGGATCCGCCGCTTCGGCGAGGACTTCGTCTTCGTGGTGGTTGAGGACGATCAGGGAGAGACAAGAGTGGAACGACGGTTGGTCAACCCGGGGATTCTCATCGACAACAAGCTGGAGATCGCCACCGGCCTTACTGCGGACGAGTTGGTCGTGTATCAGGGGCAGGCGCTGCTGGAAGACGGGGTGCGCGTGCGGGTGATCAACACCCTGAACATTCTCAGCGCGGAGGACATCCTCAGATGAGCATCAGCAAGGCAGTTGTCAGTAAACCAACGACGGTTTTCATCATCTTTGCCCTGATCGTCGGGTTCGGGCTGTACTCATCCAGCGACCTGGCCATCGACCTCTTCCCGGAGATCAACCCGCCGGTGCTGGTGGTCTTCACCAGCTACGAAGGGTCCGGTCCGGAGGAGGTGGAACGCTCGGTGACCAGACCCCTGGAGGGGCAGCTCTCCAACGTCAGCAACATCCAGCGTATCTCCAGCACCTCAAGCGAGGGGTTCAGTCAGCTGATTCTGGAGTTCACCTTCGGCACTGACATGACCGAAGCGTCCAACGAGGTACGGGACCGGCTGGAGCTGGTGAAAAGCTTTCTTCCAGATGACGCAACCACCCCGCAGATCTTCAAGTTTGACCCCTCGCTGATCCCCATTCTGCAGTTGCGCCTCTCGGGCAACCGCTCTCCCGAGGAACTCCGGCAGATCGCCGAGAACACCGCCCAGCCGCGGATAGAGCAGGTTGAGGGAGTTGCTCTGGCCAGCGTCCGTGGGGGTCGCCAGCCGGTGATCCGCATCGAGATTCCCCAGAACCGCCTTGAGGCGTACAACCTCACCTTCACCCAGATAGCCGGTGCGCTCAGGGCCAATAACATCCAGGTTTCCGCAGGAAATATCATCGAGGGAAATACCAGTTACCTGATCCGCACCGCCGGGGAGTTTCGGTCCATCGAGGACATCCGCAACACCGTGATCGCCTACCGGGGAACCCCCAGCGCCGCCAACCCCAACGCGGTGCCGGTGGGCATCCGCCTGCGGGATGTGGCGGACGTCTTTGCGGGGTACCGGGACGAATCCAACGCGATCTACTTCAACGGCGAGCCGGGGGTGTTCATCACGGTGCAGAAACAGAGCGGCACCAACAGCGTCCAGGTGGCAGACACGGTGATCTCCCGGCTGCAGCAGATCAACCAGTCCCTGCCGGTGGGTGTCCAGCTGAGTGTCGTTCAGGATACCACCACGCTCATCCGGGACAGCCTGGCCGACGTCTCCAGTTCGGCGATCTTCGGAGGGCTTCTGGCGGTACTGATCCTCTTTATCTTCCTGCGCAGCCTCAGGACAACCCTGATCATCGCCATATCCATACCGGTGTCGATCATCGTGACGCTCATGCTGATGTACTTTGCCGGGTTGACCCTCAACCTGATGACCCTCACCGGACTGGCCCTGGGAGTCGGGATGCTGGTGGACAACAGCATCGTCATTCTGGAGAACATCTACCGTTACCGCGAGAAGGGCGCCAAGCTCACCGCCAGCGCGATCCTGGGCAGCCAGGAGATGATCACCGCCATCACCGCGTCAACGCTGACCACGATCTTCGTCTTTCTGCCCCTGGCGATCTTCAGGGCTCGCCTGGAGGTAATCGGGGAGCTCTTCGCCAGCCTGGCCTTTACAGTGGTGATCTCGCTGCTCAGCTCTCTGGCGGTGGCGGTGTTCCTCATTCCGGTACTCACCAGCCACTACCTGCCCATCGGGTCGCGCAAGCTCAAGCCGCTGAAGGGAATCCTGCGCGTGCTGGACGACGGGATGCAGCGGTTCTTTACCGCCCTGGACAACGGCTACAAGGGCAGCCTGAAGTGGGCCCTGCGGTTCAAGCCGATTGTGATTGTTCTGGTCCTGGGGGCATTTGTGGGCAGCCTGTTCATGATTCCCATGACCGGGTTCGAGTTTACCCCGGAGCAGGACGCAGACTCGGTCACAGTGGAGGTAGAGCTACCCATCGGGACGCGTCTGGACGTGACCCGGTCGGTGCTGCAGCAGTTGGAGTTGATCGTCCAGGACGAGGTGGTAGTATACGAGGACATCATCCTTGAGGTGGGCCAGCCGGGGTTCTTTGGTTTCGCCGGCTCCTCCGATACCAGCAAGGGATCGTTGACGGTACAACTGCCACCGTTTCGCGAGCGTACCGTCAGCGCCCGGCAGGTTGAGGACATTCTTCGCTCCCACTTCGACAACTTCCCCGGGGCGGTGTTTTCCTTCGGAACCGGTGGGGGACCCGGCGGCGGCGGTGGGTTCAACGCGGCGCCGGTGGAAATCACCCTGCGCAGCGACGACCGGCAGATCATGGCCGAGACGGGGCAGCAGATCGTGGACCTGATCCGCGAGAAGATTCCCGGGGCAACGGAACCACAGCTGAACCTCTCCGAGGGGCTGCCCCAGGTGGAGATCGTCATTGACCGGCAAAAAGCCTACGAACTGGGGCTGAACATCGCCACCATCGGTCAGGAGGTGCGGGCCAATGTAGACGGGATCACCGCGGGGCGACTGCGCGTCGGCGGGACGGAGCAGGACATCCTTCTCATCCTGGACGAACGGAATCGCAGCCAGATTCCTGATCTGCAGAAGATCTTCGTGATCAATAACTTCGGGCGGCGTATACCCCTGTCCAGCGTGGCAACCCTGGAGCGGACCACCGGGCCGGTAAGTATCGCCCGGCAGGACCAGAGTCGAACCCTCACCGTCACCGCGGGGCTGTCCCCGGGAGAGACGATCAATAACGTGATGCCGGCGATCCAGCGGATGATCCAGGAGGAGATTCCCGCCCGGGAGGAGCTGGTGATCACCTACGGTGGCGACTTCGAGTCGCTTATCACCTACGGCCAGACCTTTGTCATCATTCTGATCATCTCGATTCTGCTGGTGTTCGGGGTGATGGCCAGCCAGTTCGAGTCCTTTCTGGACCCCTTCATCATCCTCTTCACCGTACCTCTGACCCTGATCGGGGTAATCCTGCTCTACGTGCTGACCTCGACAAACTTCAGCCTCTTCACCGCGGTGGGGCTGGTAATGCTGGTGGGTATCGTGGTGAACAACGCCATCGTCCTGGTAGACTACACCAACCTGCTGCGCAAGCGCGGCATGGGCATCAACGAGGCGTGCATCGAGGCGGGGGGCAACCGACTGCGACCCATTCTGATGACCACCCTGACCACGGTGCTGGGGTTGGTGCCGGTGGCGTTTGCCGCCGGAGAGGGGGCCAGCCTGGTGCAGCCCATCGCCAAGACGGTGGTGGGCGGACTCACCGTGGCCACCATTCTCACCCTCTACCTGATCCCGGTAATCTACGCGATCTTCAACCGGGCCGGTGAGAAGCGCATCGCCCGGCGGGAACGACGGAAAGAACGACGCCAGGCCAAGGCAGCCCGGCGCGACGCCGGACACAACGAGCAGGAGGAACAGGTATCATGATTCGAATAGAGGTGATCGGAAACCGCTCCATCCAGGAGGACTTCTTTGAGCTCCTGGAGAAGGAGGGGGTGGGGCTGCATTACACCCTCATCCCGGAGGCCCAGGGCAACGGCTACAGCGGGATGCGCCGGGGCGACCATATTTTTCCGGAGGAAAACTTCGTATTTTTCTCCTGGGTCGAAGATGAAGATCGCGGCAGGATCATCCGCGATATTGTAGAGGCGCTGCGGGAGCGCTTTCCCGACGAGGGGATCGCGTTCTTCGTCTCCGCCTGCGTGGATCTGTAGGAGAGAGGCAGTGTCATACCTTCGCAGGTATAATCGGGCGGTTCTGGCATTCGTGGTTACCACCGCAGTGTTCCTGATGGGCGTCCCCGGAATCACTCCGGTGACCGCCCAGACCCGGTGGCTTCAGAGCGACAGCGGGCACTTCCGGATCATCTTCCAGGAGCAGGATATCCAGGCGGCGCAACGGGTGGCCTCGATGGGCGACCGGATCATGGCGGATGCCGCCGCGTTTATGGGGTATCAGCCCCGGGAACGGGTACCGGTGGTGATCTACGGGGCCACCGCCGAGGCGAACGGGTTTTTCACCTCCTACCCGCCCCATATCGCCCTGTTCACCGCCAGCCCTTCCGGGCCGTGGCTCGGGGCAGCTACGGAAGACTGGCTGGAGCTGGTCTTTGTTCACGAGCTGGTGCACTACCTGCACCTGACCCAGCCGATTGGGCTCTTCGGCAGCGCTGCCCCGCTGTTCGGGCCGCTGACCACCTCGCTGAGCATGCTCTTCATGCCGGGGTGGATGATCGAGGGGCCCACCGTCTACGCCGAGACTGCTCTGGTGCCAGGGGGGCGCGGGGAGAACCCCTTCTTTGAGATCCAGCACGCCGCACCGGTGCTGGAGGGAGAGATGTACAGTTACGACCAGGCGGGATTCTCCTCGGCGTTCGCCCCGGGGGGGCGTTTTTACGCGTCAGGGTACCTTATGGTGGATCACCTGCTGCGAGAACACGGCGATGACGCCCTGCGGGAGCTGAACCGGAGATTTCAGAACTGGCCCATTCTGGGGATGCGCCGGGCGGTGCGCCGCACCACCGGGATGCGGGCACCGGAGTTCTGGGACGGGGTGGTTCAGGAGCTGGAAGAACGCTGGGCGTACCGGCAGGACCTTCCCCTTGGTGAGCTGGTCTCTCCAGACAGAGACGGCGACTGGTACCTGCCGGTGCGAACCGAGCGCGGTCTTGTCACCGTTGCCCGGGGCCCCTTTCAGATCACCGGGTTCTATCGCTACACCACCCGGGAGGACAAGGACGGGGGTTCTCATTGGGAACTGCTGGCCCCGGTGAACCCGATGGATGAGTGGTCCTGGACGGTGGACCGGGCCGGCGAGACGGCGGTGGTCTCCCAGTACGTCCCCAACCTGGAGGACACCAACGGCAGCTTTGCCGACCTGTTTGTGGTTGACCTTGCCCGGCGGGGTTCCGACCGGGGTTCCTCCCCGGCGGCGGGCACCCGCCCTGCCCCGTATCGCCGCCTCACCTCCGGGGAGCGGCTGCTGCACCCGGCGCTCTCCCCGGACGGAGAGCAGCTGGTGGCGCTGCAGCGCCGGGGCAGCCTCAACCGGCTGGTCCGGGTGGACCGGGAAAGCGGGGAGCTTCACCCCCTGCTTGAGCTGCCGGAGACCACGTTGTATCGGCCGGTTTTCTCTCCCGACGGGACGGTTCTGGCAGTGGCGGCCAACACGGTTGGGCATCAGCGTGTTGTGCTGGTTGAGGCCGCTACGGGGCGGGTCCTGGCTCAGGGGCCGGGGGTGGCGCCGCCGGGTGAGGTTCATCAGCCGCGCTTTGTTGAGGCTGAGGCCGGGCTGGAGTTATGGTACGGCGGCGCCGCCATCGCCCGCCCGGAGAGCCAGCTCCTGGGGCTGTACCGCAGCACCCTCACCACCAGCGACGATGGGGTCCGGATCGGGCCACCCCACCTGGTACTGGAAGACCGCATCGCCGCCCACGGCGGGTTTCCCCTGGACGGGCAGACGGTGCTCTACAGCAGCTACAGCTCCCGGGGGTTTGCCCTCAGGCGGGCAGATGCGCCACAGGTGGTGGCGCAGGGGGCGGCGCCCGCAGCAGCACCCGGCACCGCTGCAGCAACAACGACCACCGCTCCTGTCATTGCGGCGGGCGCCCCCGGGACAGTCACCCCTTCCCTGGAGACCTCCCGCTATCGTGACTTCCCCCGGCCCATCCTCTGGCTCCCCCTGGTGAACCTGGTCGCCGGCAGCAACGCAGAAACCCTGTTCGAGTTCGGTGGTCTGCTTCTCGGCGCCAGCAACCTGGGGCGCCATGAGTTTCAGTTTACCGCCTTCTACAACCCCACAGCGCAACAGCCCTCGGGGGACTTCATCTGGACCTGGACGCCCGGGGCCACCTCATGGTCTCTGACAGCCGCCCGGGACTACCAACTGTCCGAAGCCGCCGATGCTACCACCACCACAGTAGGCGTGAGTCTGGAGCGACCCCTCTGGCTGGACGTTGCCCCAGGGCGCAGACGCTTCCTCTACGGGCAGGCAGAAGTGGAGTACGAAAACCGCACCCCCTCAGCGCGGGAGTTTCTCACCACTTCGGCGGGTCTGATGTGGCGCCGCACCGGCACCTCCAGCGCCCGGGATATCCTGGGCCCGCCAGGGAGAGATCTTGCTGCCCGCATTGACCTTCTCGCCCCGGTGTTTTCCCAACCGGACTGGATTGTAGAAACCACCAGCCAGGCGACGATGCAGCTGAACCCCTGGCGGGGCCGTACCGGCATGATCGGAGCATTTCAAATCGCTCCGGCGGCGTACCTCACCAGCAGCAGCGCCACCGCCGCTCTGGACCGATTGCCCTACCGCTCCGAGGGGATCTCAAGCCTGCACAATCCGGCCGACGAGGCGCCGCTGGCGTGGCTTCTGCGAATGGAAACTCGTGTTCCTCTGGGAGTGATGGATGCAGCGTGGCGGGGTGTTGCCACAACCGGCAGCGCCGTGGCGCTCTACCTGGAACAGGGCGGCACCTTCGAGGCAGCAAGCCCCTTCTCCGTAATCGGGACAGAACTCACCATGGATCTGCTGTTCAACCTGCTGCCCCTGACCGTCACCACCGGCGTGGCCTTCGGGACACCTCACCCTGACAGCGACGTGAGCAGCACCTGGCGAGTGTACTTTCGCCTGGGAGGGCCCGCGGTAAACCGGTAGCGCAGCTGCGGCGATGCCGCGGCGGGTGGGCCGCCCCCCGCCCCCCGGCACCTCAGCTCTCCGGCACCTCAGCTCTCCAATTTGAACCGTTCCACCTCGGTGTTCAGGGTGGTCAGCAGCTGTCGGTTCTGACCGGTAAGCTGCTTCATCTGCCCCAGGGCCCCCTCGATCACGGTGGACCCGCTGGAGATCTCTTCCATCAATGCGGTTACCATTCGGCTGATCTCCACCAGCTTGGTCACCTCTGAGAGAATGGTCGTGGATCCGCTGGAGATCTCACTGATTCCCCCATTGACCTGCGTTCCGATCTCGCGCATCTGGTGCAGGTTGCCCATCACCGACTCACCCCCGGACTCCTGCTCCCGCAGGGCGTCCCGCACGCTGGTCTCGAGTTCATTCACCGTATCCACCATTTCCCGCATGGAGGTGAACGCCTCGTCGGCTTCGCTGGAAGCGGTGACGGCGTTACTCACGTACTCCCGGGTCTTCTTCAGCTCACCCGAGATGATCTTGCTCTGCCGGGCAGAGTTCTCCGCGAGGTTACGAATCTCCTCGGCCACAACGGCAAACCCCCGGCCGTACTCGCCGGCGTGGGCCGCCTCAATCGCTGCGTTCATCGCCAGCAGGTTGGTCTGCGCCGACACCGCCGCGATCATCTGGTTGGCCTGCTGCAGTTGCTCCGTCTGCTGTTCCACCTCGTGGATGCGATCATTCACCCTGGAGAGCATCTGCCGGCCATGACCGGAGGCGTCCACCAGCTTGTCCACATACTGATCCACATTCTCCAGGTTTCTGGTTATGGAGCTGATGTTGGCTGCCATCTGCTCCACCGCCGCGGCGGAGTCGTCGATGCTCGAGGAAAGCTGGCGGATCACCTGCTCAAGAGAACCAATGTTTCCGGTGATCTGTTCCACCGAGGCGGAGGACTGACTGATGCTCTGATCCTGTTCGACGATCTGCTGGGCAACCCGTTCTACCAGGCCGTTTATGGATGCAGCCGATGCAGCCGCATCCTCAGCGCTGAGGTCAAGCTCTTTGGCGGTCTTCTCCAGTCCATGAGCCCCGTCGCGGACACCCCGGACCGTCGTCGCCAGGTTTTCCATGAACGTGTTGAAGTACCGCTCAACCCGGCCGATCTCATCACCCCGGCGCGCCGGCAGGCGCAGGCTCAGGTCACCGTCACCGGCGGAAATCTGCTTCAACCCGTCAGCTGTTGCGGAAACGGGCACCGCGATCGCGTAGTGGGTGTAGACCCGAGTGAAAACGATCCCCACAGCAACCAGACCGGTGAGGATCAGAAGCATCACCTGTATCTGCCGCGTCGCCGCGTCCCGGAGTACACCCGTGTCCACCACGTTGACGATGTGCCCGGCGATCTCCCCGGAGAAGTCCCGCAGGGGCATGTAGGCCACCTCGAAGCGGGCACCGCTGGCTATACGGATTTCCCCGGTTGCGGTGACCTGATCAAGCAAGATCGGGTCGATCACCTCCTGCGGGTCAAACCAGTCGTCTGTCACCGCAGAGATGAGGCTGTCGCCAATGCGGCCCTGAAACGCCCGCTCGTAGTCCGCATCGAAGAACAGCCGCTGTGCCGCTTCCTCGTTGACCAGAAGAACGATGCCGGTACGTAACTCCGAGTCAAGAAACGAGACGATCTCTGTGGGTGGGTAATAGATCTCCAGGCTGCCCAGGTATCGGTCCCCGTCCATAACCGGGGCAATGCCGCGAATGACGAAACCGCCCCGGCCCAACTCCAGCGCCTTGAGAGGGCGTTGCGTTGCCGCTACCTGCAATATGGTAGCCCGGAATCCGGACAGATCGTCCCCAGCCTGGTCTGTCCAGGTCCGGTAAAAGCTCACCGCCGGGGCCTTGTGAAAGTGAATCCGAAAGTCCGAGACGCCGGTGGCGTTCTGCAGCGCCGCAATCAGGGGTCGCACCGCAGTTTCCAGCTCGCGGCGGCCAGCGATCTCGTCGGGGTTGAGATACGCCGCCCGAACCGACTCCAGCTCGGCCACCACCGTCGCCACCTGCAACGCCTTGTCTGCCAGTTCGTCAGAGAGTTTGACTGAAAGCTCAGCCTGACCGCGAAGGTTGGACTCCAACGCACCCCGCACGGCGGCGTTGAGGCTTCGCGATGCGATGACCCCGGTGACCACCAGGGTGACAAGCAGCAGGGACACAAAGACCAGCGAAACCTTACGGGCCAACTTCCAGTTACGAAAACGCGTCATTTTTTTCTACCTCATGAATGGATACGGAAGAGAAAAGCATATACCAGTTATTGTCGGCAGTCACCCCTGTCACCAAAGCATATTCCCCCCACACCTTTGTTGTCCCGCTACCATCGAGGACGTATACTCCGGTAATGACTGTTGTCTTTCTGGACTACTCCGAAGAGAGCGCAGCCAGCACCCTCTGGCAGGAACTGGAGCGTGTGGTCTCCGTAAAACGCTATCGCCACACCTCGCTACCGGAACTGCTCGAACGCGGCCGCAGTGCGGATATCCTGGTAACCACACAACTGCCGCTCCGGCGGGAAGTTCTGGACTACATGACCCGGCCCCAGCACATTCTGGTTCCCCAAAGCCGCAGATCAGAGCTGGTAGAGCTCGAAATCGCCGCGCAACTGGGAATCGCGGTGCACGGAATCCCCGCAGATCCCCGGGACAGTGAACCCTTCCTGGGTGCGGTCGCCCGGGAAATCCACGTGATCGCTGGAAGTTTGACTACAGAATAGGTAGACTATACGTGAACAGTGGAGGATCGAGATGAAAATAAGTAAGAGGTTTGGCCTTGTCGCGTTCGTCGCGCTGCTGGCACTGACAGTTCCGGCGCAGGTCTTTTCCCAGAACGCCGTTACCCAGCTTTCGGCAGACCTTGAGTACTTCTTCCAGGAGCTCGGGCAGGAGCTGGTCCCCAACCTGCAGACTGTCTCTGTTCTCAACCACGACCTCGGCAGCGCCCAGCTCGGGGATTTCCCGCGGATGCACTATAGCCTCTCGGTGGGGGCCACCCTGGACACTCGGGGGATCCTCAACTTCACCAAGGAAGAGTTCGCCGACCGCTACGAGAACTACGGTGTCTTCAGTAGCCTCTTTGACGAGATCGGACTGAACGATAGCGACATCCGCAATATCACCGACAACTACCTGCCCCTGCCCAGCCTGCGTATGGGCATAGGAGTTGGCCTGGCCCGGGGCTGGGAAGTCTCCGTCCAGGCGGGACTGGTTCCTCAGGCGGTCGCGGATTTCGGCCTTGGCTTTGTACCCCCCAGTGAAGAAGAGGACGGGCTGGACCTGAACACCATCAGCGCCAATGTAACCACCGTTGGCACCCGGGTGCGAAAAGTGCTGGTTCAGCCGGAACGGGGCATCCCAGCGATCTCCGCCGGGTTGGGCTACACCTACAGCGGGATCAACTTCAGGGTTCCCCTGGAAGGTATTTCCGTCGATGTCGATGAGACCACCAGACTGGACCTTAATGGAAACCTGGACTTCATCGTCAACACCCACTCCTTCGGCTTTGACGTCCGGGCCTCACAGCAGTTCCTGCGGGTCTTCTATCCTTTTATCGGGGTGGCAACGTATTTCCAGGCATCCGACTACACCGCAGGCGCCACCGATTTTGCGATTTCGGTCGTTGTTAATGAAGACTCATCCGATGCACCGTC
>SKHA01000079.1 GCA_007117185.1 Spirochaeta sp.
CAGTAGCGGACCATCCAGACGAACGTTTCCCGGAGGTTCCGATAGTTCTCGTGCACCCGCTGGACAAATCGCTCCACCACATCGCCCTTGCCGTGCCGGGTTAACTCAAGGAGGACCTCCCGGCTGCGGTGATAGGGCAGCAGTCGTTCGTAGACCTCACCCCAGTTCTTGCGGTCCACAACACGAACCATCTCCAGGAACCGTTTCCTGAGCGAAAGCAGGTCTATATCGGCAAAAACGTCCTCAAGGCTCTCGATCTGGGCGTACAGCCCGGCAAGATCGATCTCGAGTTCCGGCGGCTTGAGGAAGGGATACGTCTTGAACACCCCCTGAAGTACCAGCGCAGATGCAATAGTCTGATCGGAAACCTGGGAAGAACTGCGAAGTACCGAGGCAAAGTACTCGATCATCTCCCGGACATATTCGCTGTCCAGCCCCTCGCTCTGTTCAAGCTGTTCCGCGTCGTTATCTCCCCGAAGAAATTCCAGGTACTCTTCCAGGGTCTTCACCTTGTCCGAAAATGTTTTGTCTGATCGGAACTTATTGTAGGTTTTCTCTTCAAAGGAGACCGGATCGGTCCGGACGGTATAGTGATCCGCTTTGCTCTGCAGAATACCGAAGTCCGGGTTGGTTTTCAAAATCTCCCGCGCTTTGGTGCTCCAGGAGGACCATTCTCCCTGGGTGAGGATGGACGGCACCAGCTCGGCCTTGATCTTCTTCATATCCGCGCCGTCGCCAATACTCCTGATGACCGTCTTGAGGGTCCAGACGATGTTCTTCTTGACCAGCGCTTTCAGCTTTTCCCGCTTCCAGACAGCCCGAAGGACCCAGATATGTTCTTTCGGCAGGACGTCAAGAGAGTCGACCGCCATCTTCAGGGACATGCTGTGGTCACGCTTCTGGGCGAAGTCGATGACGATCAGGTCGCTTTCGATCTTGCGAATCCGACCGATCCCCCAACTGCGGTGAAAGACGAAGTTTCCCGTATCGAAGGCGATGTGCTTCTCAAAGTCAGCGATCGCCTCGTGGACCGGCCGCCAGGACTGGTTGATGTTGCTGACACGAATGTACTCCTCGAGATTGCTGTGATCAGCATACTTCTTTTCAAAGCACTCGATGATCTCTTTTCGGGCCCAGTGATTCTTTGGGTCGTAGGCCAGCACTCTTTTCAGCAGCCCTATGGAACGGTTCCAGTCGCTTCCAGCTTTCATCGCCGGATACAGATCTTCCAGGAGTTGGATTGCCCGCTCGGTGCTGATGAAACGGCCGATCTTCTGCTCAGCGTGATAGAAGAACTCGGTCTCACCGGGAGCCAGCGCGACAAGGCGATGCCAGACTTCCTTGACGTGGGAGAAACTCTTCTTGGTGATGTACCGGTGGAGCGCTTTCTTGTAGTAGGAAACCGCCTCTTCGGGTTTGCCTTCCTTCTCACGGAGCTCCGCGAGATGACGGACGATATCCGCCTCTTCGTAGTCTACCCGAATCAACCGCTCCCAGACCTCGTGCAGCTTGTCCTGTTCGTTCTCACTGGAGTAGACATCAGCGAGTATTCGTAATGCATTCCGGTTTTCGGCGAACGCCAGGATGCGCTGGCAGAGCTGCTCCACAATATTCCATTTATGGTTATCAAAGAATATCTGGGTGAGGGTGATCAGATTGGCATCATCCACTGCCTGGTTGGACAGATCGATCACGCCGGCAATATACAACGCGATGATACTGTTCTTGGTATGCTGAAGATGCTCCTCGCACATCTCCCGGGCTTCATCCTCCAGACCTGCCGCGGCAGTCTGCTCGATGAGCTCATCAAGTTCCTGGAAATTACCGACTGTGTAATTATTCAGGGTTGCCCGGGTCCACTTCTCACCATTGAGAAGCTCATTTAACTGCTGCATCAGTTCAGGCGTTGTACTGGTGGTAGACATTGACATCAACACTCCGTATTTTCAGCAAAACTTCTTCTACTTTACCCGGGGCTTCCTTGACCGCCACGTAGTGGTCGATCAGCCAGAAGTACCGGTTTAACAACCGCGGTAACACCAGGTCACGGGTGCCTGCGTTTTCCCGCAGGTCCCGCTCAAGTTCATAGATGGACTGCTTGAGGCGCCCGTATTCAATAGAACGCAACTCCCGTTTGACGTTCAACACCCCGTACAGAAATCCGAAAACCGGAATCCACTCCAGCAACGCGTCACCGGAATACCCCCGATCCTCAACCGCCTTTACAAGGCGGGTTATAAGTTCCGACTCCAGCCGGGAAATGTCAATCTTTCGCGCTTCCAGAAAGAACGCTTCACGAAATAACGCCTTTGCCGTCGATATTTCGCCGACCAGGGCGTGGACATCAGCCGTTTCTGCCAGAATCTCCGCATCCTCGGGACGTTGCACCGACGCGGAGTGCAGAAAGCGCCTGGCCCGATCGTAGTCCCCCGCACCCTTGTAGCAGCGACCAATCCGCACCAGGAGATCCGCATCCCTGTTGGCCTGGTCCCGGTAGACATCCCGGTATTGCTCAAGGGCCTCGCCGAAGACGTACTGTCGGAGGGCGTTCATCTGAACGTCCACAACCGCTCCAATACGACCGGCAAACTCCTGAAACACACCCCACTGGGCGAGAAAATACTCTCCCCGCTCAAAGGAGTCTTTTAACGCCACCATCCGGTGGTGCCGGTCCTTCCAGAAATTGAGATACTTCAGCGTGGCGACCACATCGTCGTTCTCAAAATCCAGCGAGAGAGCTTTCTCAACTTCATCGATTGCGTCGTGCAGGCGATGTGAAGCGATGAGAGCCGCGCCACGTTGCAAAGACTCATTCACCCTCTCATTCCGGCTTTCCAAGCTACTGGCTTCCTTCTTCGTGGCGTTCGGTCCATTATAGCATGTTGCCCGAAAAGGTCAACGAACCGCCGGCAGCACCGGTCTGTACCAATCGGTGGCGGTGCGTTAGAATCCCTGCAATGGACTCGGTACTAATAGCCCCGTCGGTTCTCTCGGCGGACTTTGCAGATGTTCGCTCCGGTCTCGACCGCATTAACGAGGCGGGGGTGAGTTGGATTCACATGGACGTGATGGACGGTCATTTCGTCCCCAATATCAGTTTCGGCGCCAAGATGGTGGAAGACATCCGCAAGCGAACTGATGAAACCCTGGACGTTCACCTCATGATCTCCAACCCTGAGCAGTTTGTGAAACAGTTCGCTGATGCCGGAGCAGACTATCTGACCGTTCATTACGAGGCGTCAGTGCACCTGCACCGGCTGATTCAGTCTATCCGCGACTGTGGCGTCCGCCCGGGGGTGGCCATCGTTCCATCGACCCCGGTGTCGCTGCTCCAGGAAATCCTGCCGGAGGTTGACCTGGTTCTGGTTATGACGGTGAACCCCGGCTTTGGCGGTCAAAAACTGATACCGTCCACACTTGGTAAGGTGAGTGCGCTGGTAGAGCTGCGCCGTCGCCACGGATGGGACTTCCGTATCTCCGTGGATGGCGGTATCAACACCGAGACAGCGTCCTCCGCCCGGGATGCAGGGGTAGACGTTGTGGTGACCGGTTCCGCCTTTTTCGAAGCACCGGACCTACACGCATTCATGCAGCAGATTACCGGCGTTCCTCACGGTAAACCCGGGGAACCCGGCAGCCGACAATAAGATCGGGGGGATTCAGATGACCACGCACAACCGACCGTTTGTCCTGGCCGCGCTGTTGACGATTCTACTGCTGGGCACTGCGGTACAGGCTCGCAGCCAGGATAGAATACTTCAGGAAGGGCTGACAGCATTTCAGCAGAGCGACTTTGGTACGGCGATCATGCGCTTTCGCGAAGTACTCCTGGAGAGCCCTGATGAACAGACAGAAGCGACAGCCTACTTCTGGCTGGCCAAGTCGGCGATGGCCGCAGGCCGCCTGGCCGAAGCAGAGCGTAATCTTGAGTTTTACCTGCTGACGTTTCCGAATCACCGCTTTTACGTTGAAGGGCGGTACCAGCAGGGACGGTTGTTGTTCATGCAGCAGGACTACGAAAGCGCCATTCAGAGTCTCGAAGCGTTTATTCGGGATTTTCCTGATTCACCCTTCGTAGCCAACGCTGTCTACTGGAGCGGTGAGGCGCTGTTCAGCCTTGGACGGCTCGACCAGGCCCGGCTTCTGTTTCAACGTGTCATTCGGGATTTTCCCAGCAGTTTCCGGGTGGAAGCGGCGCGCTATCGTGTGGCTGTGATAGAACTCACCTTTCGTGAACAGGAACTTCTCCAGCTTTTACGCTGGAGCCATGAAGAAAACCTCCGCGCCCTTGATGAGTTTCGCCGACGGGAACGGGCGTTTCAGGAAGCGATAACGGTGTACCAGGAGCGTCTGGCCAGCAACGAAGGGCAGACCGGGCAGGATGAGATCAACCGACTGACCAGCCAGAACAGGAGCCTGCAGGAGACCCTCCGCAACCGCGACGCCCGACTCCGACAACTGGAAGACGAGCTTCGGGAGCTTTCTGCCGGTCGGAACCCGTAGGAGAACCCAGGAGTTGAAACGCTCCACCATCAGGACACTGAAGAAGGCGCGGCGACTGTATCTGCGCCGTCGCTATCCTGAACTAATCACGTTTCTCGAGCCACAGGTGTTTCTTTTCCGCCAGAGCTATCACTATTTCTACCTCCTGGGAATGAGCTGCCTCTACACCGGCGACTATGCCGGCGCCCACTCCTATCTTCGCCGTGCCCTCGATATCGAGGAAAAGACAGACGCGCTTCTGGGGGTGGCAGCAGTCACGTTGCGGCGACGCCAGCCGGACGAAGCGTTGCGCACCTACCTGGATATCCTGGATCTGGACAACGGCAACCGCCGGGCAAAACGGGCCCTCCAGTGGATAAAAGAGATCGAAAGCCCCGATGAGATCGTCCAGTGGTTTCAGGACAAACGTTTCCACAAGATTCTACCCAGCCGGGGTTTTGCGATCCCCCCCCTGGTATGGGTTGCGTTCCTGGCGGTTCTGCTGGCTTTTGCCGCAGTCGTCCTCGTCCGCGTTCTTCCCGAGGTGGAGCTCTTTCGTTCCCGGGATGTCCGCCCCGGAAGCGAGCTGCTGCACGTGTCCCGCAGCGAAGACGTTCTGGCGATGGACCATGCCGAGACGGAGATCGTCCTGACGGAACGTGAAGCGCAGGCGCTGATCCGCCAGGTCGGTGATCTCTTCAACGCCGGGCGGGACAACATGGTCCGGAGGGAGCTGAACCGCATTGCCCTGTCCAACGCATCCGGGGTGATCAAGACGAGAGCGGAACTGCTTCGGGACTATCTGCGTGAACCGGAGTTCACTACGATGACCGACTCGTTCACCCTGCGCGAGGTTACCCGCAACCCGCTGCTGCACCATGAGGTATTTGTTCGCTGGAGGGGCAGGACAGCGAACCTGGACATCACCGAGGAGCGGATTCGCTTCGACCTCCTTGTGGGGTACCATCGCGGCCAGGTTCTTGAGGGTATCGTGCCGGTGGAGCTGGGCTTTGCCGTCCTGCTGGATCCGGATCAGGCTATCGAGGTGATCGGGCGGGTTGTTCTCACCGGGAACGGCGATTTCAGGCTGGACGGCACCCGGGTACGCATTCTTTCGCCGAGTGAGGCGGCGGAAGAGGAAACACGGTGAGGTACTCCCGATGAGGGCGGTGCTGCAACGGGTAT
Source organism: Spirochaeta sp. (assembly GCA_007117185.1). Taxonomy (GTDB): domain Bacteria; phylum Spirochaetota; class Spirochaetia; order DSM-27196; family Alkalispirochaetaceae; genus Alkalispirochaeta. The sequence continues at coordinate 5,668 of SKHA01000079.1, forward strand.
CGTCGGCATCGGTGACGGTGGATGGCGAGGTAACCGGGAAGATCGCCGCCGGTCTGGTGGTGCTGCTTGGGATCGCTCCCGAGGATACCTCTGCTATCGTGACGACGATGGCCGAAAAGATCCTGAACCTGCGGATCTTTCACGACGATCAGAAGCGGATGAACCGCTCCTTGATCGATGTGGCGGGGGCGGTACTCCTGATCAGCCAGTTTACCCTCTACGCCGACACCAGGCGGGGAAGAAGGCCCGGTTTCAACGCCGCCGCACCCCCGGACCTGGCGCGCAGTCTCTACCACCACATGGGAGCGGAGCTTTCCCGACAGGTACCGGTGGAGTGGGGCGTCTTTGGAGCGGAGATGGCTGTGGACCTGGTCAACCACGGCCCGGTGACCATTATTCTGGACAGCGACGATCGCTGATCGTTCAGATGAAGAGTTTCAGGTTGGAAAGATAGTGTCGCGGGTCAAAGTCATCAAAAAATGGTGACAGCGACTGCTCTTCGTGCATGCGCATCACTATTTCGGCGCTGAGACGTGCCGAAGAGACCACTTCAAGATACGGCATCGCCCGCTGGATCTCTTCAGAGACGTCCACCGTGTCCGTGACGATGAGCCGATCCAGCATCCCCTGATCGTGAAGTTCATTCAGCCGCTCCCGGGATGGGTCCGAAAACACCGGATGCACCACCGCTATATTGATCCGGGCAACGTCTCGTCGCTTTAACTCCTTCACCAGGTTGTAGATACTGCCACCGGTGTCGATCATGTCATCGACGATCCAGATCTCCTTACCCTCGATTTTTGTGTCGGTGAGGATGTTTATCGACTCCACGGAGTTGGTTTTCTCGTAATTCCGCTGCTTGTGGGCGATCATCAGCCGCGTTCCAAAGGCCCGAGCATACTTACGGGCCACGTTCTCTCCGCCGGCATCTACCGAACAGAACAGCCAGTCTTCACCGACGGTGGTATTGAGCACCTCAAGCTTGCGGACAAAGTTATCCGTTATGTACTCTTTCAGCATCGGACTGCCGGGAACATCGTCAATGGCGCATATCCGCGGGTCAACAACCGTCTTTGACTTATCAGAGTGCAGCTGATAGGTGATGATGTGGTCTACGCCGAGGCTGGAGAGGGTCTTGTAGTGCAGCCAGAAGCCGACACTGTTGCGCCGGGTCGTACGGTCAGACCGGGAGCTGGTACAGAACGGCTCGAAGAGGGTGATCCGCCCCGGCTGGGATCGCCGCAGCGCGTCGATGGCGTGGTACATTTCCATCTTGTTCTGTTCTACTGACAGACCATAACTGTTCCGTCCCGCTGAAGCGAAGAGAAACACGTCTTTACCGCGAATGGAGGTGTGCACCTCAACCTCCATCTCCCCGTCGGCAAAGGTTACCGTCCGCAGTTCCCCACGGATCTTCCGGTTGTACCCCTTCCCGTAAAAGTCGGGAAACGTCTGCATCTCATACGCCACGCGTTCAGCGTAGTCTTCCATGCTTCTTGTAGCGAATACGACCAGTTCCCCGCGCATGGGAAAGGTATACTACAGATACACCGGAGAGGTCAAAAGCAAAAAAACGATACTTTTACCCCGGCGGTAAAAGCGCTATACTCACTGGCGACAGTAAATAAGGTATACACGTCGATCCGACGACTACGATCAGTGAGGTTTTTATGGCAACAGCGTCCCAGAGTGCTACCGACACCGAAAAAGGCAAAGCGATAGAGGCAGCCAGACTGCACATAGAGAAGCAGTTTGGAAAGGGTTCAATCATGAAGCTCGGAGAGAACCTCAACCCCGTGGGGATCGAGACGATTCCCAGCGGTTCCATCATCCTTGATGAAGCACTGGGGCTTGGCGGGTATCCCCGGGGGCGCATTCTTGAGGTCTACGGGCCGGAATCATCGGGAAAGACAACCCTGGCCCTGCATGCAATCGCCGAGGCCCAGAAGAAGGGTGGTGTTGCCGCATTCATCGATGCCGAGCACGCCCTGGACCCGGTGTACGCGCGAAATCTCGGGGTGGATACTGACGCGTTGTGGGTCTCTCAGCCGGATAACGGAGAACAGGCGCTGGAAATAGCTGAAGCTCTGGTGCGCAGTAAGGCGGTTGATATCATCGTGGTGGACTCGGTGGCCGCCCTGACCCCCAAAGCGGAGATTGAGGGCGACATGGGAGACAGTCACGTGGGACTTCAGGCTCGCCTCATGAGCCAGGCGCTGCGCAAGCTCACCGGGATCATCTCCAAGACATCCACCGTTCTCATCTTCATAAACCAGATTCGCATGAAGATCGGGGTGATGTTCGGCAACCCCGAGACCACCACCGGTGGCAATGCCCTCAAGTTCTACGCTTCCCTGCGTCTTGAGGTTCGTCGGATTGAGACGATCAGCAAGGGGTCCGACGATGCGATCGGAAACCGCGTGCGGGTGAAGGTGGTCAAGAACAAGGTGGCTCCCCCATTCAGAAAGGTGGAGCTGGAGATCATCTTCGGCAAAGGTATTTCCGCGACGGCCAGCCTCCTGGATGCCGCCCTGAAGTACGATCTGGTCCAGAAAAGTGGCTCCTGGTACTCTTACGGCGAAGACCGGATCGGCCAGGGCCGGGAAAATGCCAAGCAGTTTCTTGATGACAACCCCGATGCGTCGGCGGCCCTTGAGGTGCGCCTGCGGGAGTTGATGTTCCCCGTCGCCGGCAAAAATGGCGGCACCGGCACCGATGCCGCCAAAGCCACGTCGAAAGAGGGGGCCGGCGAAGCGGTGCCGGAAAAGAAGGACGAGAAAAGCTCATCCCGGGGAAAGGCTGCAGCAAAGGCGGGGGATCAGGACGATGACGTGCCCTCTGATGACGGCCCCTCCGAGGACGAGCTCTTCTGAGTTGGAGGGTTTACCTCGGTCTGGGAGCCAACGTCTCCGGAATCATGGGGTCACCTGCCCGGACTCTGGCCTGGGTTGGAGACAAGATCGCCGGTCTGGGCACTGACGTCCGGTTTTCCCGGGTCTTCCGTACCGCACCAATGCACCGTACCGATCAGCCGGAGTACCTGAACCAGGCGGCTACCCTGATGATCTCGATGTCGCCGCATCAGGCGTTGCGGGTCTTTCACCGTCTTGAGGTTCAGGCAGGCCGTCAACGCCGGGCAGAAGTGCGTTACGGGCCACGTGCGCTGGATATCGACATTCTCCTGTTCGGAGATATTGTGCTGGACAGCGTGGACCTGAAAATACCCCATCCCCTGATGCACCGCCGCCCCTTTGTCCTGCATCCACTGCTGGAACTGGCGCCGGACCTCAGGGACCCCCGCAGCGGTGGCGGGTGGGGCTGTTGCCTCCGGGAAGAGGGACAATTATACTGAGCGGCACCATGGAAGCGGAGCAGCCATCTCAACCCCATACCGTACGGCTTGAACAGTTTGAAGGCCCGCTGGATCTGCTCATTTTTCTGATTCGCAAGAACGAGATGAACATCTACGATATCCCCATCGCGCGGATCACCGAACAGTACCTGTCATTCCTGGAATACGCCGCCCGGGTGGATCTTGAGACCCTCACGGACTTTTACGTGATGGCGGCGACGCTGCTGTACATAAAGTCACGGATGCTGCTCCCCAACGAAAGCCTTGCAGACGATGACGAACCGGAGGATCCCCGACAGGAACTGGTTGAAAAACTGATCGAATACCAGCGATTCAGAAAGCTGAGCGACCTGATGACGGACCGCGAAGAGGACCTGGATTACCTTCTGGAGCGCAAGTCGGCCCAACCGGTGTTACCGTTTGAGGACACCGAGGACCTCTGGACCCAGATTGACGTGTGGGACCTGGTAAAGACGTTCTCCCGGATCATCTCGACTCTCAGTGTGGACAGGCTGGTCAGCCTCCACGAAGAGGTCACTGTCAACGAGAAGCTGACCCTGATAGAGGAACTGCTGGAGCGAAAGGGTGATTTTCTCTTCACCGACCTGATCAGGGCCGGCGGTTCAATGATGGAGCTCGTCTGCGCGTTCATCGCCATTCTCGAGGCGGCCAGACAACGCAGGATTCGGATTCTCCAGAACAGGATGTTTGGTGACATCAGGATTACCCCCGGTGAGCCCCTTCCGGTACTGCCGGACGGGACCGAGACAGAGGAGTTCTGAAGGTGGAACAGGAAAAAGCGCTGGTGGAAGCGATCCTCTTTCTTGAGGTTGAACCGGTGGAGGTTCGCACCATTGCCTCGATTACGGGGCTCTCCCGTGAACAGGTGGAGCAGGTTCTGGTGGAACTCCGCAGCGACTACGCTCGTGCGGATCGCGGTATGGAGGTGCTGACGATCGGTGGAGGAGTACAACTGACTCCCAAACGTGACCTCTGGCCGCGACTGCGTGAACGCTTCGGCCGCAAGCGGGAGGCCCGGCTGTCCCGGGCCGCGATGGAGACCCTTTCCATTGTAGCGTACTCACAGCCGGTTACCCGCGGTGAGATTGAAAGTCTCAGGGGCGTTGCCGCTGACGGGATGATCCGTCAGCTCCTGGACCGGAATATGATCCGCGAGGTCGGCAAAAAAGACGCTCCGGGTCGACCTCTGCAGTATGGAACCACCAGGGAGTTCCTCAAGCACTTCGGCCTGGAGAGCATCGCCGATCTGCCAAAACTCGATGAAGTGGAACGGGAACGGTTTAATTTAAATGGATAACAGCAAAGAAGATGCAACGGTACGGATAAACCGCTACCTGGCCCAGGCAAACATGGGTTCCCGTCGATCCTGCGAGGAACTGGTAAGACAGGGTCGCGTTCAGGTTGACGGCGAAACGGTTCAGGACCTCAGCCGCCGCATCTCCCCGGACGAGACGGTCCGGGTAGACGGGAAAGTGATTCACCGGGACAGGCACAGCGTCGTCTTTGCCCTTAACAAGCCGGTGAGGGTCCTGACATCCGAGAAAGACCCGGAGGGACGACCGCTGGCCATTACCTTCCTGCGCCCCCACCATTCAGGGCACTTGTTTTCAATCGGAAGGCTGGACTTTCTCTCAAGCGGTCTGCTTTTGTTTACCAACGATGGCGATCTGGCGCAAAAACTGATGCGGCCCGATTCCAGGATCGACCGGGTCTACACGGTGGAGACAAATGACCAGATCCCCGAAGATGTCCTGCAGGCCGGTCTGAAGGGCATCACATCCGAAGGCGTACGCTACCGGATCAGCCACTACCATCGTCATTCCGCCCGACGGGTGACCATAACCCTGCAGGAAGGAAAGAACCGGGAGATCCGCCGCTTTTTCGCGCATTTCCGGATCAAAGTTCACCGGATCCACCGGGTGCGGTATGGAACAGTAGCTATCGGTAACCTGACGGAAGGGCAGGTCCGAAAGCTCACAGCTCAGGAAGTGCGCCGATTACTCTCTTCACTGCAGAAAAGTTCGGGAGGTGCAGATGGTCGTCACGATCGACGGTCCAGCAGGAACCGGTAAGAGCACCGTCAGCCAGGCCGCTGCCGCCGCATCCCAACTGTTCTACCTCAACTCCGGTCGTTTCTATCGCGCCGTGGGGTGGAAAGCCCGGCAAGAGGGGATCGATCCAGACAATTCTGAAGCCATTATGGCGGTGGCACGGGATATCTCGATTGAAATCATTGGCGATGAATTTCTGGTTGACCAGCAGTCCGTCGGGTCGGAACTGCACACCCCGGAAATTGACAGCATCGTTGCCCCGATTTCGTCGATCCCGGAGGTCCGCAGCGCCATCAACCAGCGGCTGCGACGCTTTGCCCGGGAACGAGACGTAATCGTCGAGGGTCGCGACATGAGCACCGTTGTCTTTCCCGACGCCGAGATCAAGATATATCTCGACGCGGACCCTGAAGAACGAGCCCGACGGCGGTTCAACCAGGGCTCCGGCGTGTTGTCTCTTGAAGAGGTCCTGAAGAGTATGGAAGAACGCGATCGGATTGATCGCAACAAACCAACCGGATCGTTGCGGCAGGCTGATGAGGCTACCTACATTGACACGACGGACTTGACCCTAGCTGAAGTTTGTGAGAAAGTCGTAAGCATTATACTGGACAGAAAAAATCACGGCAGGAGTAACTAGTTTATCATGGCAGATAAGGACGCACAATTCGCTGAACCTTCTTCGCAGGAGACCCAGGCACAGGAAATGCAGATGCAGTTTCTTGAGCAGCTGGATGCTCTGGAGGAGGGGCAGCTTGTCGAGGGCACTGTAGTACAGGTCAGCGGCGAAGAGGTTTTCATTGACATCGGGTACAAGGCTGAAGGCCGTATCGCTCTGGACGAGCTTGACAGCATTCCCGAGGTTGGCGATGTCCTGGAAGTTGTGCTCCTTCGTAAAGATATCAGAAACGGCGGCGTATCAGTTTCCAAACGAAAAGCCGACGAGAAGAAGTTCTGGAAGGAACTCAAGGAAGCGTTTCAGGACCGGACTCCCGTCCATGGCAAGGTTGCCAAAGCGATCAAGGGCGGTTTTGAGATTCAGCTCAAAGGCGGCGTTCGCGGGTTCAACCCCATTTCAAAAATTGATATCCGCCGGGTGGACGAGCCGGATGAGTACGTCGGAATAGAAGACTTCTTTTTCGTCGAACGCATCTACAGCGACAACCGCGTGAATATCGTCCTTTCCCGTCGCGCCTGGCTGGAACAGGAGACCGAGAAGAACCGTTCCCGCTTCTTTGACGAGGTCACCATCGGTGACGAGGTAGAAGGGGTGGTCAAGAGCTTTACCTCCTTTGGTGCCTTTATTGACCTGGGCGGCTTTGACGGCCTCCTGCACATCAACGACATGAGCTGGGGTCACGTAACCCGGCCCAAAGATTACGTCAAGAAGGGCGACCGCATCCGTCTGAAAGTGATCAAGATGGACGCCGAAGAGAAGAAGATCAACCTGAGTCTGCGCCACATGACGCCGGACCCGTGGGAGACCTTTGAGGATCGCTACTGGGTTGATCAGGTCGTTCGGGGCAGCGTAACCAAGCTCACCGATTTCGGTGCCTTCATTGAGCTTGAAGAGGGCATCGAGGGTCTCGTGCACATCTCGGAGATGTCCTGGGTTCAGCGAATCAACCATCCCCAGGAAATCCTCCAGCCCGGTCAGGAAGTGGAGACCAAGATTCTGGATTACGACATCCAGGCAGGTCGCGTTTCCCTTGGCCTGAAACAGGTTCTTGACAACCCATGGGAAGACATCGATCAGAAATTCCCGCAGGGCATGCGCATCAAGACCACCGTCAAGAAACTGACCGCCACCGGGGCGTTTGTGGAGCTTGAGGAAGGAATCGACGGATTCCTTCACGTGGACGATCTCAGCTGGACAAAGCGCTACAAGAACCCCGGAGCTGTCCTTGAAGAGGGACAGGAGATCGAAGTTGTTGTTACCCTGAGCGATCCGGAGAACCAGAATATCCGGGTTGGCCTGAAACAGCTGGAAGACGATCCGTGGATGCAGTTGCGAGACGCATTCCCCCCCCGCAGTATCATTGACGGTGAGATCACAAACATCACCGACTTTGGAGTCTTTGTCCGTGTACAGGGTGGCGTTGAAGGGCTGATCAATAAGATGAACCTGGTGGATTCCCGCAACGAAACCTACGAAGACGCGATACAGCGCTTCAAGGTTGGAGACCAGATTCGTGCGGTTGTTACCGAGGTCAATCCGGGACGGCAGCGCCTTTCCCTCTCTGTACGGGAACTTCAGCGGCAGGAGCAGCAGCTTGAGCTCAAGAAGTACATTCACGACGACGAGGAAAACGCCACTGTCACCCTCGGAGATTTCCTCAAAGAGAAGCAGGACACCTAACGGGGCGTCCTGCCCATGACCTGCCATGGGACTTAACCGGGTGGACCTGGACCGGTTCAACACACTCATCGATATCAACGCCCTGATCAATTCGGATTTTTCCGATCTCAGGGCTGTGTTGAATCGGATCCTCGAGTCTGCGATGCGCCTCACCGAGGGTGAGGCGTCCTCTCTCTTGCTGGTAAACCCGGAAAACAACAAGCTCTATTTTGAGATCGCTTTCGGGTCAAAGGCTGACCAGGTTCAGCAGTTTTCTCTTGAAATGGGCGAGGGGATCGCCGGCTGGGTTGCCAAGAACAACCGTTCCCTGATCGTTAATGACACCGACGATGACCCCCGGCATCGCCGGGACATCGGCAAGCAGATCGGCTACACCGCAAGCAGTATCCTGGCGGTACCGATGCGGGTGAAGGAGCGTTGCATCGGGGTCATTGAGATCCTCAATAAGCGCGACGGCAAACCCTTCAATCAGGACGACCTCCAATGGCTTGAGATCTTTGCCAATCAGGCGGCGCTGGCCATTCAGAACGCCCGGACGTTCCAGCGGGTTCGAAACCAGGTGGACGTACTCAAGGACCAGATGAACACCGATCAGGGCTACCACACCCTGGTATGGGCGAGTCCGGTCATGAAGGAACAGCTGGACCTGGTTCAGCGTATCGCCCCCACTGACAGCACCGTTCTCATCCTTGGTGAAAGCGGGGTGGGGAAAGAGCTGATCGCGGAGCAGATTCATCTCAAGAGTCCCCGGAAAGGGAAACCCTTCGTGAGAGTGAACTGCGCCGCCCTGCCGGCAACGCTGCTGGAAAGCGAGTTATTTGGCCACGTCAAGGGCGCCTACACCGATGCCGTTGCGGACCGGCGGGGGCGGTTTGAGATTGCCGATACCGGCACGATCTTCCTGGACGAAATAGGGGAGC
>SKHA01000306.1 GCA_007117185.1 Spirochaeta sp.
ACTTCAAGCGCCGCCGGCATCATCTCTCACTTCTCCGAGCGGACGGAACAGATTCTGGTGGGTATCCACGAGAATGACGCATCGTTCATTGGACCTGACGGAGCCGCCCGTAATCGCGACCTCTTCGGACATTTTGGAGAACCGGGTCTTGCGGCAATGGAGACCTTCGGAACGACCCTTCCGGAAGCGGACTTCTTCTTCAAGGATGGTGAAATCATTCCCAACACGGATCTGACTGTCATTCTCGCCGCAGGACACAGCCCCGGAAGCTCCTGCTTTTACAGCGAGACCCGTCAGGCCCTCTTTACCGGGGATGTGCTCTTCTTCAACACCATCGGCAGGACGGATTTTCCGGAAGGCGATAACGAGGTTGTCCTTGAAAGTGTAACCGGCAAATTGTTTGAGCTGCCCCCGGAAACTCGGGTATTTCCTGGGCACGGCCCGCTGACCACCATAGAACGGGAAGTGAAAAACAACCCGATGGTCAGCGAAGGGTCAACGTTCTGACCGGCTGCCCGCCGTTCAGACAGCGATATCCAGTAACAACCCTTCGGTAACTCCAGGAATGGAGTACCCCTGACTCAGTCGTTCGTCCAGTTCAAACGCAACTTCTTCGAGCAGCTCCTCGTGTAGTTCAAGGAGCGTCTGCTCCCCGGTCTGATCCGTCGACATCGCCTCGGCAGTACCCCGGATTCGGGCAATCAGCGCGTCAATAGCCCTGATACGGGCCAGAGAATACCCGCCGTCTCCACTTTGGGGGACACCGGTAACGTTCTCCAGCCGGGTGTAGGCAGAGCCGCTGAGAGGAATCGATACCGGCCGCTGCGATACCCGGGCGCTGACGATATCGGTGATGGGAACTGTCCCGTTCTGTGGTATGGAAAAATGCTGTATGTCCAAACCGATACCCTCCGTTGAGAATATCGGTCGAAGTATCGGTTCGGATAAGTCGGTTTAGCGGTTTCTGCGCTCGATCTCCGACTGGTATTCCACCCGGTATAACGCATACGGGATCGCTTCCAGCCGCTCTTCAGGGATCGCTTTACCGCTCTTGAGGCAGATTCCGTACTTACCGTTCTCTATTCTCACCAATGCGGACTCTATGAGGCGCAGTTTCTTCAGTTCCTGTGCACCCAATGCGCTGAGCAGCTTTTTGTCAATATCATTGCTGGCGACATCGACAAGATCCTTGGTGTCACTGGAACTGGCCATGGAACGAAACTCTTCATCCTCCGCAACCAGCTGATCAATTATCTCGCGGCGCATCTCGTCAAGTTTCTTCTTCATCTGAGCAACAAAATTCTCGTCCATAGGTCCCTCCGGAAGCCAAAAGTCTCCCGAAATATATGGAGAAACACAAAAAAGTCAACCCCTGATACCAGATTGACAGAGGTTGGCGTTGCGCATACGATACCACAAAGGAGAAACTGTGGCGAAAGAAGAAGCGATAGAAGTAGAAGGTGTGGTCAAGGAATCTCTGCCCAACACGATGTTTCGTGTTGAACTCAAGAACGGGCATGTGATTCTCACGCACCTTTCCGGAAAGATGCGCAAGCACTACATCCGCATCGTGCCGGGAGACCGCGTCAAGGTAGCTCTGTCACCGTATGACCTTACCCGCGGCCGGATTATCTATCGCGAGCGCTGACGCAGTATAGCCCAGGTTGCTCCACTCCCGCCTTCGCGAATACCCGGGGTGCCCGTTGGTCCAACAGATGGGTGTCTTTCGAGAAACTCCCTGGTGAAGTTTCGCAGGGTGGCGTCTCCTTCACCGTGACTCCCCTTCCCGTGTATAACCAGCACCTTTCGTATCCCCTCGGCGCGGGCTCGTGTCAGGAACAACTCAAGTTCCGTCTGGGCCTGTTCACGGGTCATCCCGTGAAGGTCGATCGTCTGTTCTACCGGAAGATTTCGCGGGGAGACGCGATGGACTGACTGCTCCTGCGAGACCTGATCCCGCTCCGGATCCGGAACCGGCGGATACCGCTCCAGATAGCTGCTCATGGGATGATCATTCACGGTGTTGCTCCTTCATACCAGATCGCACGAACAGGGACCCATCCGGTGACCCCTGAAGTGGTACGGATAAGATAGAACTGGTCGTAGGACAAATCAACAATTACCGGCATTCCCGGATCCAGTTGCAACCATGGCTCCGCCGAGCTGTCTGGTATTCGACGTACCGTCACTTCCTGACGCACCACCCCCTCGCGGACGGAAGAGAGGTTCCAGGTCCACAACGCGGCACCACCGGAGCCAATTCCGAGCATGATTATCGTCAGCAGCGAGAGCGCTCTGGCAACAGAATGGCGTAGCAGAAGAAGGACCCAGAAGAGGGTCCACAGACCAAGAAACACGAGAAAGAAGATATTCCGTTGGGGGTACCGGGGTACCGGGAGGGTCTCACCGTCGTCAATGAACCCATCCGCCCGGGCAAGAGCGGTCCTGAACTGCTCATTCCGACTGTCCAGGCGCACAGCCCGACGGAGGTGGAAACGTGTCGCCACCAGATTTCCCGCACGCAGGGAAAGAACGCCGCGATTGTAATGCAACCCGGGATGTGTTTGATGATCCTGGATCTCAAGATCGTAGAGGACTGCAGCCACGTCGTAGCGCCCTTCCGAGATCAACTCGTCAGCTCGTCCAAGCCGGACAGTATTCAGCACGGGAAACAACGACGCAGAAACGAGAAACACCAGAGCAGTCAGCGTGGCCGCTTTCCCGGACGCGCGACGTCGACTCCCTCGAACCGAAAGAAGAGTCACCACGGAAAAGACCACCGGGCCGGCCAAAAACAGAAACCACGGCCAGCGCAGTTCAGTCAGGCTGAACCAGCGCAGCCTTTTCAGTTGCTCTACCGTGAGCAGGGAAAGGTCAGGAATCGAGGCTGCCGCCACCCCCTCTCCGGGATCGCTGGCTACGGTAATGCGAAACGTGCGGGCAGGCTCAGTCTCCACAGCGCCCGTCCGGGAGTTCAGAAAGGAAAAGCTGTCTATTCGGACCGTGCCTGCATCGACATTCTCCTCCGCCTGAAAACGCACTCTCCGTTCACGCACCCCCCGGTAGCCGGACAGAGTTGTCACATCCGGAGAGACAGTCAACGAGTCGCTTTGATCAACCAGGGTCAGCCCCTGAAAGGTCACTTCCGGGGGGTCCAGGACGGGAAGATTTCCGGCACCGCTGATCTCTATGACCAACTCTCCTGTCTCACCGGAAACCAGTTCCAGAAGGTCCAGCTCATTGTACACAGTGAAGCTGCCTACAGCGCCGCTCCGTGCGATCTGCGGCGGCAGTTCTCGCGGCGTAATTGTCAGAGCAGGAGCGGTGACAGTCATCCCCCGGGCATCCACCTGAGCGGCGGGAATGGAAACCTCACCGGTGGAAGTGGGCGTGAATATGAACGCAGCAACGGGAATTGTGAACAGATCAACCCCCGCTACCATGTTTGAACTCACGCTGCCGAAACCGCTGACCTCTTCGAAGAGCCCCGCCGGTGGGGCCCGAAAGGAGACCGAGTCGGGAAAGGTGAAACTGTCGATTTTCGTGATCTCCAGCAGCACCGGAATACTCTGCCCTACGTAGACCGGGTCAGAGAGAGCACGCCACCGGGCACTGAACGGTACCGGGGCCCCCCGGGAGGGAGCCACTTCCAGCAACGTTTCCGATACCATCTGAACCTCACCACCATCGATGACCACCTCGATCGGCGGAATCACGTAGCGACCGGGAACGCGGGAGGAGACCTCGATTCGCACCTCCTGCAGGAAGCCGAAACGGGTGACCACCACCGGAACGGGTGTGACAGTTAACTCCGGCGGTAAAGGCGGGAGAATCAGCTCGATGTTGGTTGGCGCCGGTCTGTCAAACTCGAGGAGGATGGAGACTGTCTCGCCTGCCAGGGCAGAGAGTCGGCGTTCCTGGGCACCGACGTTCAGCGCCACCAGAATACCGATTACCGCCGCAAAAACACGTTTGTTCATCACCAGTCCTGTGTAAGAGGGTCCACCGTTTCTTCGACGTTGGCTCGCCAACGCTGTTCTTCCCGTCGGCGCATATAGTCAAGCATCCGATTGGCCGTCCCACTGTCCAGAAGGTCTTCACCCGGGGCTCCCGGAGTACTCCCTCCAGGGGTGGAAGACTGCCCCCCCGCCGGTCCGGTAAGCTCCGTTTCCGCGAAGAGGCGTTCCAGGGTCATTTCCATATTACGTTTCGCTGCGATGTGACCGGGCTGCAGTTCAAGGGCCAGACGAAACTGCTGGAACGCCTCCCGGTATCGTCCCTGTTCGAAGAAGAATACCCCGCGGTTGAAGGATGCCCGAAAGAGCAGTTCCTGATCGTTGGAGTTTCTTGCGAAGTCCCAGCGTTCCAGCGCCGCGTTTGATTCACCAAGAAAGTGGTAAATGTTTCCCAGGTTGTAGGCGATCCAGTGCTGGAAGAACCCGTCTTCCTGAGCTCGCAGATAATCAACAATCGCCGGTTGATAGTCCCCTCGGCTGACGTTGTAGTTCGCTCGTATGGTTCGCAGATGTGGTACGTAGGCGTTACAGCTGCCCAGTACAACCACCAGCACCGCTGACGCCACCACGGCTCCTGTTCGTTTCATATCACACCTCGCCAGCGGATCGTCTGGATAAGAACCGAGAGAACCATCATGGCAAACGCGATGAGGACAAACAGGTGATAACGATCCTGGGTTACCTGCCTGAAGAGGATCATCGACGCTCGTCCGGTAGCCTGTTCAAGGTCACCCATCAGACGTTGTACCATGGTGGACTCACTCAGGTCGTAATTGCGTCCTCCCGAGTATTCGGCGATGGCGGCCATCCGCTCAGGCCGTGCCCGCACCACCACAGGATCGCCCTCGGCGGTGCGCATCACCCCGCCCTGACTTACTGGAATGGTGCCACCGGGTCCGGTACCCGCGGTGACCGTCCACACCGGCACGTCCGATTGGCGCAGCATCGACGCGGTTGTGCCGGACACCCCCTCTTCGTGGCCTCCGTCGCTGAACATCAGCACGATGCGGTGCCGGGGCGACCCCGACGGAAACGCCTGCATCGCCATCTGAAGCGCCGCATTCAGATCGGTACCTGCGGTGGTCAGCAGGGCCGGCGACAGGTTGGCCACCGCAAGATCCAGCGCAATGGGGTCATCGGTCATGGGAACAATAACTGTAGCCGCTCCCTTGAACGCCACCAGGGATGCGTGGGTATCGGAGAAGCGGGACAGGACAGCCCGAATCACCTCTCGCGAGCGGCCGAGCCGGGACGGCAGTACATCTTCAACCAGCATACTGTTTGAAACGTCCACCAGCAGAACCAGATCAAGTCCGCGTCGTTCGTCCTCAACCGACACTTCCCCCCAGCGGGGTCCGGCAACGGCAAGGATCAGCAATCCGAAGGCGGCAGTCTGCAGAATGGTAACGATAAAACTTTTGATGGTGAGCACCGCCAGAACGTCCGCTCTGCGATAGCTACCGACCATCATCGCCACGGTTCGACGTGCGCGGATCGTGCCAAAGAGCACCACAGCTCCCAAAAGCGGCAACGAAAGCAGTAACCACAACGCTTCCGGGTACAGAAAGATCACGGGGCAACCCCCAGAATCAGTCGCCGAATCAACAGATCCCCCACCAGCAGGATCAGCGCCACAATCAGCAGCACCCGATGCTGTTGGTCCCGTCGGACCCGAATACGAACGCGGCGCTCGGTGGTTTCCGCAGTCCCGATCGCGTTCAGGACCGCCTCCAGGGTACCACCGCTGCCGGCCTCGAAGAACCGCCCTCCTGAACGCTCTGCCAACGCAGCCAGACGCTGGGGATCGTAACTCTCCCGGACGGTACCCCGGTAGGTCAGGCCGTCCTCGATATTCAGAAACTCGATCTCCACCTCGGTTTCACTGCCGATGCCGATGGTGTAGACCCTGATTCCGGCCCTGGCCGCCAGTTCCACCGCCGCCTCCGGTGAGATCTCTCCGGCGTTGTTGATGCCGTCGGTGAGCAGAATGATCACCCGCTGCTCAGTCCCCTGACTCTGCAGATGCAGTGAAGCCAGGGCGATGGCCATACCGATGGCGGTACCATCGCCGTACTCCATCAGCTGCAATTGATCCAGGGTGTCAATGACCCTCTGGTGATCCAGCGTAGCCGGAACTCTCAGCGCTGCCTCCCGGGAGAAGCCAACCAGGCCAATGTGGTCACTTTCCCGCTGCTCAATGAAACGCCGAATGACTGTCCGGGCCGCATCCAGCCGGTTCCCAGGCTGAACGTCCCGGGCAGCCATCGTGGCGGACTGGTCCAGGACGATCATGATGTCCACACCACGACTGAGAAAGACGCGTTCCCGCACCGTTCTGGTGGGACCGGCCATGGCTATGACCAGCAAGAGCATTCCACCCCAGAACAGAACGTGGCTCAAACGCAGCAGCGCAATCATCGGTGTCAGGGGTGCCCGAAAGCGCATTCCGGCGCCGATGGTGAAGGGAAAATCGATGCGGCCCCCGCGAAAGCGCCGGAGGTGGCGCAAGTAAAAGAGAACCGGCAGGATGGAGAGGAGCAGGAGGAGGACCGGTCGGTCAAGAACCCACATGTTTCCGCTCCCTCTCCCTGGTTTCCGCGGCGACCTTCCGGAGCTGCTCCAGGTGCCTGACCCGATCCTCCAGGGATACCGTGTGATGGGCAAACTTGACCAGGTCTCCAAACTGGAACATTTCGACAATGCCGGACTTGGTCGCCGGGTCGATTCCGGACTGTTCAAGCAGCACCGGCATCTCGCCGGTGGTGGCGGACAGGATGGACGCATCGTACCGGCTGTCCAGAAACGCCCGGGCCTCGTCAAGCAGGCGAATATAGAACGTTTTACCGTCCAGGTCGTGCATCTCGCCCTGCAGGAGGCGGAGGCTGCGGGCAAGGCGGCGGTAGGGACGCCGTTCCCGATACCACTTCATTGCCGCGGCCAGGCCCTGCCGGGTCCAACGACTGGTCAGAACAATGATCAGAGGCAAACCGAACAGGATAAACACTGTCACCGCAACGAGCACACGCGTTCCCGGCAGTAGAACCTGATCCTGTATCGGTTCCAACTCAACATCGCTTCTGGTGGTGGATGTCGAGACAAAGGCGCTGACTCCGGTCAGTTCCATCGCTCCCAGTCCGATGGGAGGCAGCTGTCGGGTACCGGTGAAAAAGGGTTGAAAGAGAATACGGACCTCGAAACCATCAGCACGCTGCACAACCGTCACCGCGTGGATGGTCACCCACTCGGTCACCGGCAGGTTTTCCGGTATGGTGAGGGTCAGGTTTTCCGCGGAACGGACAACCACCCGCGCTTCCACCATGTCACCAACGTAGAACGTCTGCGGCAGAAACAGCACCTGTACAACTGACTGCCCCTGAACCGGCGGGGGCAGTACCGCAAGCAGTATTCCCGTCACCACCACCGGGGCGATGAATCGACGAATCAGGGAAACCGGGCTCATCGGCGCCCCCCTCGTCTCCGGAAGAAGTGAATGAGCCGCTCGGCCACGTTGTCGACGGTACTGATTTCGATAGCCGAGATTCCCTGGCGCCCGCATTCCCGGAGCCATTGCTGGCGCTGCTGGTTCCAGAAATGCTCGAACTCGAAGCGGAAGCGCCGGGAACGACCATCGAGAATGGCAGTACGACCAGTCTCCGAATCCGAGACCGAGAGGAGCGAGAAGTCCGGCAACCCCCGCATCACCGGATCGCTTACTTTGATCGCGATCACATCGTGCCGTTTGGCCACCAGCGAGAGCTCCCGCTGGTAGTCCCCCGCCTGGAAGTCGGAGATGATCACCAGGATGCCCCGCCGTTTCATTGATTCACGCACGGTCCGCAGGGTGCTGCCCAGGTTGGACCCCTCAGTGGACGGTGTGGTACTGATGATGTCCTGAAGAAGGCGCATGGCGTGGTTGCGGCCCTTTGCAGGGGGAATCCAGCTCTCGATCTCACCGCCGAAGAGGGCGCCGCCGACCTTGTCGTTGTTCTGAACCGCCGCCAGGGTGAGCAGAGCCGCCGCGATGAGGGTGATCTCCCTCATGGATCGCGAACTGGAGCCATAGTTGAGGGAGGCCGAGAGATCCACCAGGAGAAAGAGGGTCATCTCCCGCTCCTCCCGAAAGGTCTTGGTGTAGACCTGTCCCATCCTGGAGCTGACGTTCCAGTCGATCAGGCGGGTATCGTCGCCCTCGACGTACTCCCGGACTTCGTCAAACTCGATCCCCGTTCCTTTGAAGACCGATCGATAGTTTCCCGCCAGCAGACTCTCCACCAGGCGCTGGGCGACGATCTGCAGCTGTCGCAATCGTGCGTCACTGGGGAGATGCTCCAGCGGGTTGAACCGTTTGCGGGCCATGCGTTGTTACGGAACCGGGACGGCGGACAGAAGCATTTCGATAACGTCTTCGCTGGTGAAGTCCTCGCTGTCCGCCTCGTACGAGAGGACCAGTCGGTGCCGGAGAACGTCCGGGGCGACCGCTTTCACGTCTTCAGGGATCACGTAACCCCGCCCCTCCATCACCGCCCTGACCCGGGCACAGCGGTACAGGTAGATCGTTGCGCGGGGAGACGCGCCGAACTCGATGTACTTTAACGCGCCCATCTTGCGATGTTCCGGGTCTTCTCTGGTGGAGGTTACGATGCGGACGATGTAGTCCTCGATCCGTTCGTCCACGGTGATGGACGCAATCGTCTCTCTGAGGCGGACAACGTCGTTGCGGAAGAGGGTTCGCTCCAGATCTACCGGGGCGGGGTTGCCCACCCGCCTGAGTATCTGCTTTTCTTCTTCCAGGGAGGGATAATCCACCGACAACTTGAGCATGAACCGGTCCAGCTGCGCTTCCGGCAGCGGATAGGTCCCCTCCTGTTCGATGGGGTTCTGTGTTGCCAGGACAAAGAAGGGATCACTGAGGGGATAGCTGGTGTCTCCGATGGTGACCTGTCGTTCTTCCATCGCTTCAAGCAGTGCACTTTGAACTTTTGCCGGAGCCCGGTTTATCTCGTCCGCCAGAATGATGTTTGAGAATACCGGCCCTTTCCGGGGGACAAACTCACCGGTCTGTTGACGAAAGATCATCGTTCCGATGAGGTCTGCCGGAAGCAGGTCCGGAGTGAACTGGATCCGCCTGAAGCTGACGTCCATTACCTCTGCCAGGGACTTCACCGTGAGGGTCTTGGCCAGCCCCGGTACACCCTCCAGGAGGACATGCCCTCCCGCCAGGATTCCCGTCAGGAGGCCGTCGATCATTCGCTGCTGTCCTACAATACGTCGGCCCAGCTCCTGCCGGACGTTATCGATCATCTCCCGGGCGCGCTCCACCGGGGTCACTGTCGTCTGCTGCATGATACCTCTCTTCAGGTGCGGTAGTCCGCGTTTTCCCGGATGTACTCGTAACTCAGGTCGCTGCCGATCACACGGACATCCTCACAATCAGGCCCGTTAAAGTCAAGAACGATGGGTACGGTGCCCCGCAGTTGCGGAAACCCTCGCACAGTGGGGTCCATTGCCGCGGCCACCATGGCATCGGAAAGAGTCTTCTCGGTGATCGCGTCGATCTGAAACGCCCCGCCACGAAAGACCTCCGTCCCGGCCAGGGTCATGGTAAGGTTACGGGGATCAACAGTCCCTTCAGAATCGTAGCGTGAGAGGGCGCTGCCCAGCGCGCCAAGTATCCTGCCGATATTGGGGTCGTTTCCGTGGATGGCCGTCTTCACCAGAGGTGAGTTGATCACGTGTCGGCCGACGTTACGGGCAAAGCGCCGATCGGGAACGCCTCGGATCGTCAGCTCCAGGACGTGAGCGGTTCCCTCTCCGTTGCGCACAATCTCCATCGCCAGGGAGTCAGCCAGGGGCTGCCACAGCCGTTCAAGAGCCGCTTCTTCCAGCACCTCGCCGGACAGACCGTTGGCCATCGCCAGAACCATATCGCTGGTACTCTGGTCTCCATCCACCGAGAGCGCGTTGAAGCTGCGGTCGCTGACCCGAGCCAGGACACGCTGCAGTACCTCCGGGCTGACCTGCCCGTCGGTGACGAAGAACGCCAGCATGGTAGCCATGTCCGGTTCGATCATTCCGGCGCCTTTGGCAATACCCAGCATCGCAGCGTGAGTATCCCGGGAACGTCCGCAGGCCATTTTCGGGTAGCGATCGGTGGTCATGATCGCCTCTGCCCACTGCCGGGGGCTGCACTGGTGAGACGGTAACGAGACGAGCACCTGCTGCATCTCCGTGACCGGCAGCGCCCACCCGATCACGCCAGTGGAGACCGACAGGACCTGCTGCTCCGGCAGACGGTAGGTCTGCGCCGCTGCGGCGGCAAGAGCCCGGGCGTGTTCCAGACCGCCGGGAGAGGCAACGTTGGCCACTTTGTTGTTCACCAGAATGCCCCGCAGGGGCCCGGGCAGATTCCGCTCCCGCAGCAACAGTACCGGAGCGCCGGGGTAGCGATTTCTGGTGGAAACCGCCGCGCCTACCGTGTCCATCCCGTCGCTGTGCAGAAACGACAGGTTCATCCGGTACGGGCCCGCTCCCGGTCGCTCCGGGGGAGAAAACACCAGCTGCTGCCGGAAAAAATGAAAACCCTGCGGCACAATTGCGGTCGCATCAAGGTGCTGCTGGTAGGCGTCAGGTGTTTCCCAGCTCACAGCAACTCCCGAACCGAGCGGGTGATCTGCAGGATCGCTTCAGCGTTGCGGTCCCGGATCGCTGCAGCAGGTGCGAGAAAGCTGCCACCGCAGGCCAGGACCGCAGGAATACGCAGATACTGGGAGAGGTTCTCCTGAGAGATCCCCCCGGTAGGCATGAATCGTACTGCGGGAAATACTGCCGCCAGGGCGGCAATAGCCGTCGGTCCGCCGTTGATGGAGGCGGGGAAGAACTTCAGGTCCCGCAACCCCTCAGCCAGTGCATTCTGGATCTCCGTCGGGGTGACAACGCCGGGCAGATAGGGAACAGACTTCTCCCGGGCCAGCTCCAGTACCGGCGGGGCAAAACCCGGCGAAACGAGAAAACGGGCCCCCGCCTGCAACGCCTCTTCTCCCTGCTCCCGGGTCAGCACCGTTCCGGCACCAACGATCGCTCCGGGGACGGCGTCAACCACCGCGCGGATACTGGCCCCGGCGTTTTCATTCCGAAAGGTGATCTCGAACAGGGGGAAACCCTCCGCGACGAGGATCTTCGCCAACCAGACTGCCTCCTCCGGCCCGGGGGAGTTGAAGACAGTCACCACCGGTGCGTCTTGTACGTATTCCTGAATGTCTCGCATCGCCGAACTGTAACGGTGAGCCCCGCAGTTGTGCAATAACCTCGACCCACCGTAGAGTGTGCACATGGCTGAGACACCCATTGTTTCCCTGTACCGGACGCTCACCCGGGAGTTGGAGCCGCTGCAGGAAACGATCCTTCGGGATGTACCGGCAGTAGAGGCGATCTACAACCCTCTGGTCTATGCCGGCCGTTCCTGGCAGGAGTATCTGAACCGCTACGGGACGGGGCGCCGGGAGGTGCTCTTCCTGGGAATGAACCCGGGCCCCTGGGGTATGGCCCAGACGGGAGTTCCTTTCGGCGAGGTGGCTGCCGTTCGGGACTGGATGGGGCTGGAGATGCCCGTGGACTCCCCGCCGGTGCAGCACCCGGCACGCCCGGTCAGGGGTTTTGCCTGTACCAGAAGCGAGGTCAGCGGAAGGCGCCTGTGGGCGTTGATGGCCAGGCGCTACCAGACAGCCTCGGCGTTCTTCCAGAATCACCTGGTGCTCAACTACTGTCCCCTGGTATTCATGGGGGAACGGGGCCGCAACCTCACCCCGGATCGATTACCAAAAGAGATCCGTCAACAACTTGAACGCCTGTGCGACGCCGCTCTGGCCGGATCTATCTCGGTGCTCGCTCCGCGATTCGTCGTCGGGGTGGGCGCCTTTGCCCGCAGGTGCCTGGAACGGGTACTTCGGGAGAACGCCACGTCGCTCCCGGAACAACCGCTGGTCGTCCAGATCCTCCATCCGAGCCCGGCGTCACCGGCGGCCAACAAGAGCTGGGAGGAGACCGTCATCAACCAGCTGACCACCCCGGGTGTCTGGGGCCCCTGAGTCAACCGGCGCTACCCGCAACACCAGCGGAAGGTGATCCGAAATTCCCCGGGGATGATCCTGCCAGCTTCGCGGACGCCCCTCGCTGTCACACCCTTCAGGCAGGCAGTACACATCGAAAGAGACGACGTCCAGCCCCGCGCCGTTCATCAGTGATGGAGAGACGAAGAAGCTGTCGATCTGCTCCCATCGCCCGAAGAACGAGAACGACCCGGGTTGCGTTGTGTGTTCCCACATATTCACCAGAACCGGCCGCTGGAGTACCTGAGCAAGGCTGGCGGCTTCTTCTCCATCCGGAGCCAACAGCACATTCTCTCGCAGGTTCTTCCAGCGGTCAGTTGCCCACCAGTAATCGACGCCGGAATCGGCAACGATTTCCGCCATGACAGCGGCAGGAAACAGCGCCGTGGGATATCCGTTACCCGCCACGAAAAGCTCATCAGGTGTACTGTTGAAGTCCCCTGCCACCACGATAGCCGTCTCCGGGTCGTTCAGCCAGAGCTCATGGACCCGGGCTGCCAGCAATCGGGCAGCGGAACGTCTCAGCGGTTCGGTCCCCGCCGCCCCGCCCCTTTTGCTCTTCCAGTGGTTGGCGAAGAGAAAGACCTGCTGCCCTGCAACGTCAAGCTCCACCTCCAGGATCGGCCGCAGTCGGGAATCAGCTCGAGTCCAGGCGGTGTGAGTACGGGCAGCGACGATAGGATACCGGGAGGCGATCCCCACTCCGATTGAACCGAGAGCCCCCCTGGCAAAGGCCCGATACGGAGCGTTGATATCCACCAGGTGTTCGTCCATCAGGGTTGCCAGCACGCCCTGATGTTCCACCTCCTGAAAGACAAGAATATCCGGAGCAGGTCGCATGGAACCGATCGCCTCGCCAAGGCGCTGCAGCCGGCGCTGATAGTCCCGCTCGGTCCACCCGCCGATGGAGGTGAATTCAGGATACTCGTTGCCGTCGTCCACAGCGTCAAAGAGGTTTTCAATGTTGTAGGAAAGAAAGACGATCTCCGGCGAATCCGCCAGATATACCGTGCATCCACCCACAGGCAGCAGAAAGACGGTGACAAGATACACACGAAGCAGGCGGTGTCCCATATAATAAAGAACGCCCCGGCTGACGCCGGGGCTTCCATGAGACGGAAAAAAACTGTCTACATCTCGGAACGGTGGCGAATGATCCGCGAAACCAGACCATACTCCACCGCGTCCTCGGCGCTCAGCCAGTAATCCCGATCCGTGTCCTTCTCAACCTGGTCGATCTTCTTGCCCGTCTCCTCCGAGATCAGCGCATTGATCCGACCGCGCATTTTCTCGATCTCCCGGGCGTGAATCTCGATATCCGTAGCCACGCCGCGGATACCCGAGAGGGGCTGATGAATGAGGTAGTGGGAGTTGGGAAAGGCCAGGCGCTTTTCCTTCTCCGCAGCCAGCAGGATCAGCGCGCCGGCACTGGCTACCAGTCCGATACCGACAGTCCACACCTGGGGCTGAACGAAACGAATCGTATCAAAAATGCCGTATCCGGCGTCAGCGTCGCCTCCGGGGCTGTCGATGAAGACCCGAATGTCCTCGTCGCTCTCCTGTTCCATGATCAGCAGCTGCCGCACCACCCGCTCTGCCAGCTCCTTGTTGATCTCCCCGGAAATGAGAATGGTGCGGGTCTTGAGCATCTTGTCCAGGAACGGCGGGTGTTCCGGGGCTTTCTTCTCTTCACCCTCTTCATTGTTTTCATCGTCATAACGGCGCATGTAATCCTGCATAAACTCTCCACGTTGATATTCGGTAGGTTGTGTTTCCCCTCGGAATATACTATCAACGTTGGTGAACATGCAAAGCACTTCCGCCAGAACCGGGTTCGTAACGATCCTGGGGCGCCCCTCGTCCGGTAAATCCAGCCTCGTAAACGCGCTGTGTGGTGAAAAAGTCTCCATTGTCTCCCCGGTTCCGCAAACAACCCGCAATACCATTCGCGGGATCTACCACGATGAGCGCGGCCAGATCGTTTTTCTTGACACCCCGGGGCTCCACGACAGCGAAAAGAAACCCAACCTGCGCATGCGCACCGTCGCCCTGGATTCAACCGGGGAAGCGGACGCGTTGTTATACACCCTGGATACCTCCCGGGCCCCCGGAGAGGAAGAGCGCTCGGTTGCGGGGATCCTGGCCGGGAGCGCCCTGCCACGGATCGTGGTGCTCACC
>SKHA01000108.1 GCA_007117185.1 Spirochaeta sp.
GACGCAAAGGGAATGCTGAACTTCTTGTGGTATTCCAGAAGGTAGATCTGCAGCGAACGGTCGAAGGGACGTTGCCGACCAAGCCGGCGCAACTCCTCGACAGCCGTAGACAGAACCGATGGCGCATCTCTCTCGCTCTCCAGGGCGGCCAGACCGATGCGAGCCTGCAATACCGCCCGGTCCTGGTTGTAGCGGGTCATCCTGGGGTCGAAGGACTGGCGCTTTTGTTCAATTTCCGTCCAGACGTCACGGGCGCTCATCTCCCGGGGGCCAGGACTCCTGATCGCAATGGTGATATCCTCCAGGAGAATATTGTAGCGCATCGTCCCGGCGATACTGTAATTGTGGTCGACACCGGATTCTACGGTATGGCTGACCACGTCGGACAGTTCCAGACTGATCGCATTCGGGTCGCCGTCGCGAATCAGTCGGGCACGGCTTGCGGTGATGACCCGTCGGTGACCCTGGGCATCCCGGTCGATGATCACAAACTGATCAAGCTGTCCGGGGCTCACCGCTCCGGTGACCAGGGTGTCATTCTGATAGCGTTTCACTGAGAACGGTTCCAGCTCAAGTGCGGGGTTGGCGTATAGCAGCTCCCGGTACAGCCGGCCGAAGTTCAGCGTTCCCTGTGGCAACAGTACGTCGTTGACCATGAAAGAGAGACCGGCAAGAATGACGGCGACAACCAGGATCGGTGCGAAAATCCCCTTCAGAGAAAAGCCACTGGCACGCAGCGCCACGATCTCACTGTCCGAGGAGAGTCGTCCCGCCGCCATCAGTGTTCCCACAAGGGTACCAAAGGGAACAGACAGGGCGATGATCGAGGGCAGGGAATAGAAAATCAGCAGCGATACCTCCAGTAACGGAACATCTTTCTGGAGAATGTCTTCCGCCAGGAGGAGCAGCTGGTTGATAAAGAACATGAAAAAGAAGAACGCAAATGCCACGAGAAAGGACACGATAAACTCACCGGCGATATACCGGGTAGCGAGTTTCATAGGGTCCCGGTAGAGCCGAAACCGCCGGTTCCCCGTTGGGTATGCCCCAGTTCCTTCGTGTGGACAAACGTTACCTGTATCACCGGCGCAATGACAAGCTGCGCAATTCGCATCCCTGGTACGATGGTCACCGGTTCCCCACCGAGATTGATCAGGGGAACGGATATTTCACCGCGATAGTCGCTGTCGATAGTCCCGGGGGAATTTAATACGGTAATCCCATGGTTTATTGCGAGACCGGAACGGGGACGAACCTGTCCCTCATAGCCCTGAGGGATCTCAGCGAAGATGCCCGTCGGGACAAGGTGGCGGCCGCCGGGAACCACCTCAAGGGGCTCCTGCAGCGCCGCGAAGAGATCTGCCCCGGCGGCTCCCTGGGAAGCGTACCGGGGGATCCATGCGGGATCGGCAGCTACAACAGCCACCGAAACCGATTTCTGATTAGTGGCGTCCGCCTCTGTCACGGTATCCGCCTCCAGAACGACCGCCGCCGTCACGGCCCCGACCTCCGCGATCACCGCCGCCGTGCTGGCCACCGCGATCGGAGCTTTCGTTCATGCCTTCGTAGATGAGGCTGAGGTTGACACGGCCCATCTTGTCGATCTCGACGATCTTGACCTGAGTTTCCTCGCCCATGGATAGGACGTCCTCTACACTGTTGATGCGTTGTGCCGACATCTTGCTGATGTGACACAGCCCTTCCCGTCCGGGGAGAAACTCGATGAACGCCCCGAAGTCGGTGATCCGCTTGACGATTCCGGTGTAGACCGTTCCGATTTCCGGCTCTTCCAGAAGCTGCAGGAAGCTGGCTTTGGCGTTGTCCGCCGCGGCCTTATCCTTGGAGTAGATCGTTACGGTGCCGTTGTCGTCAAAGTTCACCTGTACACCAAACTTTTCAGAGATCGCCTTGACTGTTTTGCCGCCGCTGCCGATGAGCAGGCCGATCTCGTCGGGGTCCACCTTGAAGGAAATGATCCGCGGAGCGTGTTCCGAGAGTTCGTTACTGGGAGTACCGATCGCCTCGTTCATGATTCCGAGGATGTGCAACCGTCCCTTACGTGCCTGATCCAGCGCGACCTTCATGATCTCCCGGGAAACGTTCTTGATCTTGATGTCCATCTGGAACGCGGTGATCCCTTCAGCGGTACCGGTGACCTTGAAATCCATATCTCCCAGGTGGTCTTCTTCGCCGAGAATATCGCTGAGGACGGCGTAGGCGTCTCCCTCTGCTACCAGCCCCATGGCAATACCCGCCACAGGCTTCTTCATGGGAACACCCGCAGCCATCATGGCCAGCGAGCCGCCGCACACCGTCGCCATGGAGGAGGACCCGTTGGACTCCAGAACCTCGCTGACCAGACGCAGCGTATAGGGAAACTCTTCCTTGGTGGGAATCATCGGTGACAGAGCACGATGCGCCAGATGGCCGTGGCCAATCTCCCGGCGTCCCGTTCCCAGTCGTCCTGTCTCTCCAACCGAAAAGGGAGGAAAGTTGTAGTGAAGCATGAAGTTTTCCCGACGGTCACCGTCGATATCGTCCATGATCTGTTCGTCGTACATCGTACCAAGGGTCAGAACGGCAAGAGCCTGGGTCTCACCCCGGGTGAAGAGCGCGCTGCCGTGGGTGCGGGGCAGAACCCCGATTTCACAGGTGATCTGACGAATATCTTCAAGACCACGACCATCCGTGCGGACCTTGCGCTCCAGGATGGACGTTCTCAGAATTTCCTGTTCCATATCCCCCAGAAGTGCCTTGGCCTGACGCTGGGGCAACTCGTCTTCCAGCGCCTCGGCAAAGTGTTCCAGGGCTTCGTTCTTGACCTCTTTGACCGCGGCGTATCGGGCGTGTTTGCCCGGCAGGAAGCACGCTTCCTGGAGCCTGGCAAACGCGTATTCCCTGATCGCGTCCGCGATGGCCAGGGGTTCCGGATCTGCCACCAGGGGAAGCTTTTCCTTACCAGCCAGCTTGCGCAGCTCTTCCTGAACGTCACACAGCTGAATGATCACCTCCCGAGCCTTGTCGATCGCCTCGATCATCCGATCTTCACCGACCTCCCGGGCTCCACCTTCTACCATGGTGATTCCGTCTCTGGTACCGGCAACGATGATCTCCAGCTCCGCCCGGGCTATCTGTTGAAACGTGGGGTTGACGAAAAGTTCGCCGTCAACAGAGCACACTCGAACGGCGCCTACCGGACCGTCAAAGGGAATGTCACTCACATGGACCGCAGCGCTGGCTGCCACCATCGCGATGACGTCGGGGGGGTTGACCTGGTCCGCCGAAACGGTTGTAGGGACGATCTGTAACTCCCGCATGAACTTCTTGTGAAAGAGAGGTCTCATGGGACGGTCGATAAGGCGGCAGACCAGAACTTCCTTGTCCTTGGGACGGCCTTCCCGCTTGAGAAATCCCCCGGGGATCTTCCCGGCGGCGTAATACTTCTCGTTGTATTCAACTGAAAGGGGAATGAAATCCAACCCCTCCCGGGGTTCAGCGGAGCAGGTGGCGGTGGCCAGGACGGCAGACCCGCCGTAGGTGGCGAAGATGGCGCCGTTGGCCTGTTTGGCCATCCGCCCGGTTTCAAGAACCAGGTCCTGTTCACCGATTCGAATTGTTACAGTTTGCATTGATTGTTTTCCTTCCGGGATGCGTCAGGGTTACTTGCGCAGGCCCAGTTGTGCAAGGAGGGTGCGGTAGCCTTCAAGATCCTGTCGCTTGAGATAGCGCAGGAGCCGCCGGCGCTGACCTACCATCTTGAGCAGACCTCTACGGGAATGGTGGTCCTTCTTGTGGGTCTTCAGGTGCTCGGTAAGGTCCAGGATGCGGGTTGTCAGCAGGGCGATCTGAACTTCCGTCTTGCCGGTGTTCTTGCCGTCGCCGCCGAACTTCTCTACGATCTCACTCTTTTGTTGTGCTGTCACTGACATCAACTCTTCTCCTTGGAATCACTGAATGGTTTTTTGTGATTCTCTGTTCCCACTGGATATCACCGCTCTCGCTGATCTCCATCATGCCCTCGCGACTGGAGCCCCCGGTGAGGAAGGTACACACGTACACTCCAGCCGGGGGCAGGAGCTGCCTGCACTCCTGTCTTGTCTTTGGTGGGCTTTTGCCGACCTCAATGGTATAGGGGCGCCCGGTCATTATCCCGACCTGCCCCAGATCCCCAGTCGCGATGGCACGACGAACCCGGGAACTGCTAATCGAATCATCATTATCTTTTAGCGCCGGGACGATGTCAACCCTGATGCCGTCGGTGGAGAGCCAGTCCTTCAGTTTCTCCGCACCAACGTCACGGTTATGTCCCATATGGAAATTATAGCCCACCACCACCGTCTTCAGGGCAGGCACAGCGGTGATCAGATTCTGCAGAAAGCGCTCTCCCGGCAGGAGCGAGAACTCCCGGGAAAAGCGGATCACGACGGTCTCGTCAATTTCAAAGCGCCTAAATTCCGCAAGACGCTGGTTCATTGTAGACACGTTTCCCGGGAAGAGATCCGGTCGCAACACCGCTGCGGGGTTTGGATCAAAGGTGAGGACGGTGGAAATCCCTCCAGGGTGTCTCCTTGCGGCAGTTACTGCCCGACGCAGCAGCTCCTGGTGCCCCCGATGGACGCCGTCGAACACCCCCAATGCCAGGTTGACCGGCACGCCGCTGATGACTGGCCCGGTGATATGGCAGGGGTCAACCCAGCGGTGGAGGCGCATCGCCATTGTGCTCCAGCGGTTTCAATACCACCTCGTAGCGCCATCTGCCCTCAGCGAAGCGCAGGACCGCGTAGACCGTTCCAGCCGGATCAAGTACCAGAGTATCCCTGCCCTCCGCTTCCGGTTCAGGGAGAACGCCGCTCAGCGGCCGCCCGGTCTGAACCGCCCGCAGACGGTCCCCCTGGACTATCAATTCATCGAAGATCCCCAGGGAACGCAGAGCGGGACCAACGGGGTGTATGAGCTGCAGCGGGTCCGGATCGTCCTGAAGCTCTTCCAGGGAAACTGCCTGATCCAGCAGGAAGGGGCCCACACTGCGTCGTTCCAACTCCTGCAAGTATCCGACAGTACCCGCTGCAGCGGCGATGTCCCGGGCCAGCGCACGAACGTAGGTGCCACTGCCACAGGTTACCGAGAGCTGCCAGCGCCCTTGAGGTGCGTCATCCAGCGGATTCATGGAAAGGCTGTGAATCGTGACAGTCCGAGTCGGGACCTGCGGCGTTCCTCCGGCACGGGCGATCTCGTAAGCCCGGCGACCCTGTATTTTGAGGGCGGAATACGCCGGGGGAATCTGTTGGATCGCACCGATAAACGAGGGCAGAACAGCAGTGACTGTCAGGGCATCCGGCAGGGGGGCTTGAGAAACGACGACGCCTTCCCGATCCAGCGTGTCCGTCTGGGATCCGAACTGGACGATACCACGGTATTCCTTGTCCAGGCCGGTGAACCAGCGGGCGGTACGGGTAGCCGTTCCCACCAGGACGATCATGACGCCGGAGGCGAAGGGGTCCAGGGTTCCGCTGTGACCGACTTTCCTGGTCTTCAGTGCCCGCTTAACCGGGCCGAGTACCCCTGACGAGCTAGGACCGCTCGGTTTCTTCAGTATCAGAATGCCCGAGGTCATCGTGAATTACCGAATCGATCTTGCGAATCACGTCCTGTGCTTCGGCGATGCTGTGGTCTTCAACAAAGTAGACCCGCGGTGTGGTCCGGACCCGCAGCACCCGCCCCAATCGCCCCTGAAGGTACCCCGATGCAGAGTTCAGCCCCTCTACAGCCCTGGCCAGCCGCTGAGGGTTGTCAAGCATGGAAGAGACCCCCACCCGGGCGGTGCTCCCGTCTTTGGCGAGCTTGATGTAACTGAACGAGATCATTCGATCAATACGGTGGTCCTTGATCTCCCCGCGCAACAGCAGATCGCTCAATTCGTGAAGAATCCGTGATGCCAGACGGGATCGTCTTGTTTCGTCCATAGGCCGGCCCGGCTCAGTTGCCGAGCTTCTTTGCTACTTCCCGGATGATAAATGCTTCGAGGGTATCTCCAACCTGCACATCCTGAAAGTTTGCCAGACCGATTCCGCATTCGTAGCCGGTATCCACTTCCTTGACGTCATCCTTGAACCGTCGCAGCGAAGAGATTGTGCCCTCGTAGAGCTGCACCCCTTCGCGGAACGCCCGAACTCCGGCGTTGCGCTGAAACTTTCCAGAGGTGATATACGATCCGGCCACAACGCCGATCTTGGGAACCTTGAAGGTATCCCGCACCTCGGCGGAACCGATGATCTGTTCCTTCAGGTCCGGCGCGAGCATTCCTTCCATCGCTGAGCGGATGTCCTCCACCGCATCGTAGATGATGCTGTACTTCCTGATCTCGACTTTCTCGCGTTCAGCTGTAGCGATGGCCCGGGGGGTCGGCCTGACGTGGAACCCGATTACCAGTGCATTTGATGCGCTGGCAAGCATGATATCTCCGTCGTTGATCGCACCGGCCGCGGCGTGAATGGCCACCAGCCGCACTTCCGAGGTGCTGAGCTTTTCAAGAGCGCTCTGAAGGGCCTCAACCGACCCGTGAACGTCACCCTTGATCACTACCTTCAGTTCCTGAACGGTGCCCTGCTGGATGCTGTCGTACAGGTTGTCCAGGGTCACCTTCTTGACGTTCTTTGCCTCTTCTACCCGCTTCAGTTCCTGCCGTTTGGCTCCGAGCTGCCGGGCGATCTTTTCGTCTTCGGTAACCTGGAAGGGGTCACCCGAGTCGGGGACTCCGTCGAAGCCCACAATCTCTACCGGCATTGACGGACCTGCTTCGGTCACCTTCTCGCCGCGGTCGTTGTACAGAGCGCGAACTTTTCCGGCGAAGATCCCGGCGATAAAGGAATGCCCGATTTTGAGGGTGCCCTTCTCCACCAGTACGCTGGCAACGGTACCGCGACCTGGATCGATGCGGCTTTCAATGATCTTGCCCTCGGCCATCCGATTATGGTTGGCTTTCAGCTCCATGATCTCAGCCTGAATCAGAACGGCTTCGAGAATGTCATCGATCCCCTCTTTTTTAAGGGCCGAGACCTCGACCATCGCCACGTCACCACCCCAGTCCTCGGCAATGAGGCCCTTTTCGGAAAGTTGCTGCTTTACCCGGTCAACGTTCGCTTCGGGAAGATCAACTTTGTTGATCGCAACGATGATGGGGACCTTCGCCTCTTTGGCATGGTCGATCGCTTCTGTGGTCTGAGGCATCACCCCGTCGTTGGCGGCGACAACGAGGATAACAATATCCGTTATCTGGGCACCGCGCGCCCTCATCAGGGTAAACGCTTCGTGCCCGGGGGTATCGAGGAAGGTGATCAACTGGTCTTTGTGGCGCACCTGATAGGCACCAATGTGCTGGGTGATTCCACCCTGCTCACCGGCGACCACGTCGGTTGTGCGAATTGCGTCCAGGAGCTTGGTTTTACCGTGGTCAACGTGGCCCATGACAGTGACGATAGGCGGACGGTGCTCCAGATCGGTGGCAGAATCCTTCTCCGTTTCCAGAATGGTCTCGTCGTAGAGGGAGACGATCCGGACTCTGCAATCGTACTCACCAGCAAGAATCTCTGCCGTTTCGGCGTCGATCTGCTGGTTGATGGTGACCATCATCCCCATGCTCATGAGCTTACCGATCAGTTCATTTGCCTTGAGATTCATCTTTCGGGCAAGTTCGCTGACAGTGACCACTTCCATGATATCAATTTCTTTGGGAACCGGGTTGGCTTTCGCCTGAGGCTTCTTGCGATTGTAGCTGAGCTCTTTCTCCTGGGTTCTCTCGTCCCGGTCAAAGGTTCCGCCTTTGGACTTGCGGCTCTTGAAGAATTTCTTTCCGGGTTGTTTGCTCTGCTCTGCTGGTGGCGGCGTGGTGGGCGGACCGGATACCGGACGTGACCCTCCCCGCTGTGGCCGAGGCGGTCCCATAGGGGGTCTGCCCCCGGGGCCGGTACGGTACCCTCCGCGATCGGGTGGGCCGCCGGGACGACCGGGACCGCGCTGCCCGCCGGGGCCACCAGGCCCACCAGGACCGCCAGGACGTTGGCCACCGTAGGGCGGACGTCCACCTCCGGCGCCGCGATCAAAAGGACGAGCCGGGCGCTCCGATGCAGGTGTTGATGGCCCACCCCCCCGGCGCTGCAGAGAGTTCGGGTTGAGCGGCGGAGAACGATCGGGACCGGTGGTTGCCCAGGGAGCGGGTTCGCGACGAGGGCGCTCCGGAGCCGACTCAGGACGCCTGGTCCTGGTCTCCGGTGCTTTGTGGGGCTTTTCTGCCGCTGCCGCTGCAGGTTTCTCCGCTTTGTCCTGCTTCTCCGTTGATTCTACCGTCTCCGAGGCAGGCGCTTTCGCCGTCACTGCCTCGGCTGATGGCTCCTGTTTCTCCGGAGCCGGTTTCTTCTCAGGCGCGGCAGCCTGTTCGGGAACAACGGGAGAGGAAGAGGTATCTTCGGAGGTTACCGGACGTCCCGCATCCTTCGCCGACGCCGTTTCATCAGGGGACGAATCCACCGGTGTCTCCCGCGGACGGGTTACCTTTCGTTTGACGACAACACGAACTTTTCTCTTCTCCGGGCTAGCCGGTTCCGGAGTGGGTTCGTTCTTTTTCTTGATGAGCGTCGTCTTTGGCTTTTGCTTGTCCTGTTCCTCTGTCATACACTTCCTTACGCGAATACTATCTGCAATACCGGGGCTCTGTAAACAGCCCTCAGGGGGTCTCAATCCTGCGATTCATCCTCATCCGGCTCCACGATTTCGACAAACTCCGTAAGAATCAGACGAATTGTGGCGATCTCACTTTCTTCCAGGTCACCCAGGGCGTCCAGAGCTTCCGGATCAAGGGAGACGAAATCCACCAGATCGGCAACACCGGCGGTCTTCAGTTTGTTCTGCAGGCTTTCGGTCATTCCCGGAAGCTCGCCGATTGAAGTGATCTCTTCTTCCTCGGCATCGTCCTCAAACTGGTCGTCCACCGGTTCCTGGTCATCCGTCTCTTCTTCCGAATCATCGTCGTCCTGAGGCTCTTCATCGTACTCTTCGTACTCTTCGTAATCTGCTCCGTCCTGTTCAACAACCTCAACGTTGTCGGCAATGATCTGGATGAGGGCGGTTGCGCTCTCTTCATCCATTCCATCAAGGTCCCGCAACTCATCGTCGCTGAGGCTGATCACGTCTTCGATGAGGGTGATGTGATTCTTCTGGAGGACAGAGATCATCGTCGCGGTGATACCGGGCAGTTCGGCGACGGAGGTAATCTCGTCTTCCGGGTCGTCCAGATCGCGGAACAGCGCCGATACAGCGCGTTTGGACTCGGCGGCAAGATCCATATCGTCGAACTGATCCAGCGTTTTGACGTCGATGTTCCAGTCTGCCAGGCGATTGGCCAACCGAACGTTAAGGCCCTGTTTGCCGATCGCCAGGGACAGCTGGTCTTCCGGGACGATCGCCAGGGCCTGCCGGCGCGGTTCGTCCAGGATGACAACGTTGGAAACCTCAGCGGGAGACAGGGCGTTCTTTATCAGCACCCGGGGGTCCGGATCGAACTTGAGGATGTCGATCTTTTCCCCTTCAAGCTCCCGGACGATCGCCTGGATGCGCACACCCCGGAGGCCAACGCACGCCCCTACCGGGTCCACGTCTTCCCGGGTGGAGGCAACGGCGATCTTGGTTCGGTATCCGGGTTCGCGGACGATCCTGACGATCTCAACAGTTTTGCCGTAGATCTCAGGAACTTCGATCTCGAAGATTCTCTTGACCAGGTCAGTGTGGGTTCTTGACAGCGCGATCTGCAGACCCGATGTTCCCTTGTTCACGTCGACGATGAGCGCCTTGATGCGGTCGTTCATGCGATAGACTTCTCTGGGGGACTGGTAGCGTTTAGGCAGGATACCCTCGGCCTTGCCCAGGTCGATGAAGACGTTCCCGTTTCGTTCCCGCTGCACATAGCCGATTACCAGCTCGCCGACCTTATCGATGAACTCAGAGTAGAGGGTATCTTTCTGTATCTCCCGTATCCGCTGCCGTGCTTTCTGTTTGGCGGTCTGGATGGATACACGATCAAAATCCTGCGGGTTGATCTCAATGAGCAACTCGTCGCCAATCTCGCATTCTTCGTTCAGCAGCAACGCTTCCGCCAGGGGAATTTCGGTGTCGGGGTCATCAAGATCGTCGTCCTCGACGATGCGTTTTTTGGCGAACAGGGTCACTTCGTTGCCGTCGTCGGTGAACTGCACCACCGCGTTGTCATCCTGGCCAAACTTCCGCTTGTATGCAGCCATGAGGAACTCCTCAATGACTTTCACCAGCAAATCTTCGGAGATCCCCTTATCCTGAACAACGGCGCGTATCGCCTCTGCGAGTCCTGCTGACATTTTTGCCTCCTGCTTAATCAACCAGCCTGGCCCGGGAAACGGTGTCCCGGTGCCAGGTATGGGTCTCACCGGAGCTATCCAGTATGCGACACTCCTGAGGGTCTGCATCCTGAATCGTACCGGTTATCCAGTTGGTATCGTGTACCGGGAGAATCGAAACTCTCTTGCCGGTGAAAACTTCAAACTCATGGAAGCTCTTGAACTTCCTGGTAATGCCGGGAGAGCTGAACTCTACATAGAGGTCACGGCTTCCGAACAACTCTTCAAGGCGCGGTTCCAGTGCGCGGTGCAGCTCACCAAGACTGTCCAGCACCACCCCATCGGGGTGATACAGGACGCAGTGGACATGCAGGCGCTGCTTGACCTGTTCGGCGGAAAAATCCACCAGCTCATAACCCCGAGGTCTTGCCAGATCCAGGACGATGTGAGCGCCCGGGCTGTCAGGTTTTCTATACTCCAACGGGCCACCTCCCTTGCAAAGGGCTAAAAAAAAGGCACAAAAAAAAGAGTCTGCCCGGGCGACTCTTCGCTGCTGAAACAGTACGCTGTCCAGAAGATCATAATCTTCTCCTGTTCAAATGGTCAAGGGTCACCGGACAAGTTGTTCTCCTGCCCGGAGAACGATCACCCTTCACAGAGTGGCGGCAAGAACAAGGGCCGCCACCGAAACCGCCGAGAACTCTTCCAGAAGGTCCGCACAACGATGGATCGTCGCTCCGGTAGTCACCACGTCGTCTATGAGAATAAACCGTCGATCCTGCAGCCGCTTGGCCCACCCGGGGTCACCACGACGCAGGATAATTGCGTGCTGAGCGTTTTCCTCTCTCGCTGTGCGGGCCAGAGATTTCTGGGTGGTCCGCCCGGAACGACGAAAGGGTCGCTCCACCGGAAGGTCCATCTCCACTGCGATGCGCGTCGCAAGGTCATGGGCCTGATCAAACCCTCTGATTCGACGGTTTCCCGGGTGAGCCGGTACGGAGGCGATCACATCGGAGAACCCCTCTTCTTGCTGGTGCGTTCGCGCGAGAGGCAGGAGAAGCTCCCGGGCGAGGGTGTGTCCGATGCGCCGGAAACCCTGTTGTTTGTACGCTCGCAACGCTTCACGGATGATTCCTCCGTATTCCCGGGCGGCGACCACGGGGCTGCGGCCGATGTGCAGCCGGAACGGTCCCGGGGCGTTACGGATTTCTTCGATGCACCGCGGGCAGATGCCGTCGCTGCTTTCTGAGGATACCAGGGTGACTCCACAAATGAGGCAGCTTTCCGTGAAGAACCATTGAGTATTCATACAAGTAATAACGTCCCGGCGGAAGCTGGAGCTTGCCCCGAAAGGGTAACAGGAATACCTTCTGCCAATGGAACACTTTGATTTCATTCTGGCCGGCGGCGGCGCTGCGGGACTCTCCCTGGCGTACCACATGGTACAAGGCGGTCTGGGGGATCGGCGGATGCTGATTATCGACCTTGATACCAAGACCCGAAACGACCGCACCTGGTGTTTCTGGATCGACAGGCCGATGTTGTTCGACCCCATCGTTGCCCGCCGTTGGGACCATATCTGGTTTCACGGGCCGGACCGATCCCATCGCTTCGCCATGGCCCCGTTTGAATACCGAATGATCCGGGGAATCGATTTTTATGAGTACACCCGAAATGCCCTGGTGCGGCTGGAAAACGTCACGTTTCTGCAGGCACGAGTCAGCGCGGTGGAGGACGGTAGTGCCGATGGGGTGGAGAAAGCGCGGGTACGCACTGAGGACGGCCAGGAGTTCAGTGCTGACTGGGTTTTCAACAGCCTGTTCGTGCCCCGTGATTTCACAGTGGACCAGTCACGCTACTACTTTCTGAAACAGCATTTTGCCGGTTGGGTCATAAAGACGAAGACTCCCGTCTTTGATCCCGACGCAGCGACCCTCTTCGATCTGCGAATTCCGCAGGATGGCGCATTTCGATTCATGTATCTGCTCCCGATCTCTGAGACGGAGTCCCTGGTTGAGTATACCCTCTTCTCGGAACGCCTTCTCCCCCAGGAAGAGTATCAGCAGGGTATTCGGGACTACCTGGAAGGCGAGTTGGGCATTTCGGAGTATGAAATCCTTGAGGAAGAGTCGGGGATCATACCGATGACTGACCAGCCCTTTCCCGTTCGGGAGGGACACCGGATCATGAATATCGGTACCCGCGGGGGGCGGGTAAAGGCTTCCACAGGGTTTGCGTTTTTCCGCACCAATCGCGACAGCGAACGCATCGTTGCGTCACTGCTGCAGAAGGGAACTCCCTTTCACGACCAGCGCCCTCCCCGGCGCTACCGGACCTTTGATTCCATGCTGCTTTCGGTTCTGCATCATCACCCGGATCAGGGCCGGGACATCTTCGTCAAGCTGTTTGAGCGCAATCCACTGATGAGACTCTTTCGATTCCTCGACGAGGAAGGATCCCTCGCAGAGAATGTCAAACTGATGAGTACCGTGCCGTGGGCGCCGTTTATTTCGGCGTGGTTCAGGGTGAAGTGGCGGCAGCGTTTTGGAGGTGCTGGTGTTTCAGGTAACTGACGCGCTTCTGCTGGTGTGGTTTCTGGGAATGGTGGCGGTACCGCTGATTGCCAGGACCGAACGGACACGAAGTCGCAGCAGGGCGATCTCGCTGGGAGTGGTGGTCCAGGTGGTGCTGGTAACGGCCGTTCTATTGACAACGTGGCCCCTGGCGGCGGCGTTGCGGGCGCTGGTACTCGTACCGGTTCTGGGGTGGGTCGCCGAGTTCATCGGTTCGTCCACAGGGATCCCCTTCGGGCACTACCACTATACCGACGCGTTGCAGCCCCAGCTGAGACGGGTGCCCCTGGCGATCCCTGCGGCATGGTTGATGATGATGCCCCCGTCCTGGGCGATCGCTGAACTGGTGGCTCCCGGCGCGCCCTGGTGGCTGTCGGCGGTGATCGCTGGGGCGGCGTTCACCGCGTGGGACATGTATCTTGATCCGCATCTGGTGGGGTGGCAGTTCTGGAAATGGGACGTACCCGGAAGATTCTATCTGGGCATACCGCTGACCAATTTTTTCGGCTGGTTTATCTGGGCGGCGATCATTACCGCGGCGGTTCAACCTCGATCTCTGACAGGCACGTCGATGTGGCTGGTGTATGTGCTGACGTGGCTCTTTCAGTTTGGCGGGCACATGGTCTTCTGGCGCATGAGAGTATCCGCGGTGGTCGGGTTCATCGCGATGGCAGTCTTCGCCGTGCCGGCAGTTATGCGGCTTCTTGGATACCTTCCGATGTGAATCCTGAGAGGCGCCTCAGGGGAGCCGGGCTTTCCAGCGGTAGAGCAGTTCCAGCGCTTCCCGGGGGGTGAGGCTGTCAAGGTCGATACCGCGGATCTCGCTGTTGATCAGTTCTTCCTGAGAAAAGAGTTCGCCCTTCTCCGGAGTCGCTTCCGCGGTCGTAGGTGGCGGAGGGGAGACCGGCACCGCCCCGCTGCCGGTGAACTCCTGCAGCAGGAATCGAGCCCGGGTGAGCACCCTCTCGGGAAGGCCGGCGAGACGGGCAACATCAACGCCGTAGGAGCGGTCTGCCTGACCGGGAACAAGCTTTTTCATGAACAGGATGCGATCATCCGAGTGAGACACCGCCATTCTGAGCCGGATACACTCCGGATCATCCAGTCCGGTAAGCTCGTGGTAGTGGGTCGCGAAGAGGGTGAGGCATCGTACTTCCTGAAGCAGGTATTCGCAGACAGCCCAGGCGATAGCCAGCCCGTCCTGGGTGCTGGTTCCGCGACCCACCTCGTCCATAATTACCAGGCTTTCCGGGGTGGCGTTGCGCAGGATGTTGCTCGTCTCGTTCATCTCCACCAGAAACGTCGATTCACCCCGGGCAATGTTGTCCGA
>SKHA01000213.1 GCA_007117185.1 Spirochaeta sp.
CGCGCCAGCGAGAGCCTGAAGATAGTCCTTCTCGACGTATCCCGTTGGATTGGACATGTTCGTGGTGAGAAGCCTCCTGGGAGTGAAGTACCCTGCCTCGCCGCGCAGAATGAATGGACCCGCTGAACCGCTGACCGCAGCTCCCACAAGACCCTGACGGTAGTGCTCCGGGGTGACCGTTACCGAAGAGAGCACTCCCGGTGAGGAGAACTCTCTGGTAATCGTCGGCGACGGCTCGTTGGTCCAGTAGTAGCCGCCGGCCAGATCGAAGTCGAGCAGTCCGGTCTGCATTCGCAACCGGGTGTAGACCTCGCCGTTTTCAAGGGTCGGCGCCACCTCGGTCACGGCGTTGATTACCGGTTCAACAGGAGCATCCAGGGACGTGTACCAGATTGAACCGGGAGCGGGCAGAACTGACGGTGTGAAGGCGGGAACATAGACGAACTCCAGCGCTGCACCACCGATATACACGTTTGCGCTGGCGGCGATGACGCCCAGACGCAGCTCCCGGAACTCCGGGATCAGAAAGTTGGAGAGATCCCTGGGGCTGACGATATCGGTAATCGCCAGGCCGTCTGCCTTACCCCAGATCACAATCTGCTTGCCCACGCGAAGATCCACCGAATCGGTGTAGTAGTCGAGATAGGCTTCCCGCAGGCCCACCTCCGCCTGGGCCTCTGGCGAAACCTGGAAGTACGGGTTCAGGAATACGTCGACGTCGGTGCCGCGATAGCCAAGCTCCACGTCTGCGGTTACCACGTTGCGGATGATCTCACCGCCGTCTAACGTTGCGCCGAGTTGGTGTCGCAGGGAGCCGTGCAGCGACGGCTCCTGAGCTGGAACAAGGACAGCAGCGACGAGCATCATGCCCACGGTCAGAAATGGCAGGTGTACCCGTTTCATCTGATCCCCCTGGTCATTGTCCGTTCGGTGAACGTGTTCTCGGCTATACCGGTATTGAACTGCAGATCAGAAAGTTCCATCGTGGTTGAATGACCGGAGTCGGCGTTGGTCATGGTCATGCGGTTGATCGTCCAGAACCCTGCGATCTGCTGGTAGTCGTCGATTTCGAGGGTCTTGATATGATCGCCTGCCCCATCGTAGAACTCACGGCGCAACCCTATCCAGATCTCGTCGGCCACCCAGGATACGGTCCGGCTGTACGCCGACGTTCCTTCTGCCAGGACGCTCTCCACCACGTATACCGTCCGCCCATCGATTGTCTCCGTGCCGGTGACGCGGTGTGTGTCCTGTCCGGGGTGGCGTTCGCCAAGGTCTTCGTAGGTGAAGTCTGAGCCCATGAAGTTGTCGTTTTTCTTCTCCGCCGAGATCCGCCGCACCTGCCGCAACGCCGGCAGATAGATCCACTGGTCGTCGGACCGCGCCGGATCGTCGTACGTCCAGTTCATAAACGCGGTATCCCGAACGTCAGCAGGAGCGGTGAAGAAGAGCAGCTTCTTCTCAACATCATCAAAACGGGCCACGTACTGCCGCACAGTGCGGATTCGCTGGGCGCCGCGGGCGTTTTCCAGGGTCATCTTGAGAGACCCCTCCATGTCCGCCGGCTGGGGGCGCTGGAATACCCGCGTCATGATATCCATTCCGCCTGGTCGCGGTTGGGCCAACGCGGTTCCCGCAACAGCAGCTACCAGAAGGGCCGCGATTAAAAATTGTTTGTTCCTACGCATTTGTGTTCTCCTCCTCAACGTTTTGTGAGGTTCGATTTGTGATTTTGCTGCTGAAATGTGTCCCTCGATACAGCAGCAGAAACAGTACGGTCGCCGTTCCCAGAAAGCTCACCGCCATGTTGAGCGCTACCAGCCCTCCCACCTGACGGTTTGGCGGAAAGACCGAAAAGAGCAGTACAGCGAACCCCGATGCGACGACGAAGGCGTTGTACAGAATGGCACGGCCGCTGTGATGCATCGTGAGGACCGCCGCGTCGTGTCTGTTGCCCCGTTCCGCCAGGTACCCCTTGTACCGATCGATCATGTGAATCCCGTAGTCGATGCCGATACCAACGGCGATGCTCGAGACCAGCGCAGTGGAGATGCTCAAAGGGATACCCAGAGCTCCCATGATTCCGAAGTTGACCACCCCGGTAATCAGGATCGGTATCGCTCCGATGAGGCCTATGAAGACACTCCGAAACATGATCGCCAGCAGTACGATGACGATGACCAGGGAGATGGCCAGGCTCTGGATCTGCCCGGTGAGAATCAGCTGCGAGAACACCAGTGCCCGGTACCCCGAACCGGCGTAGTGCATCGAGACCTCCAGGTCAGCAAACCGGTCCCGATAACTGTCACTCACGCCGATGACCCGAGAGAGGGTCTGCGAGCTGTCGTCCTTCACCTGTATGGTGAGGTTCGCGCTGGTATACTCGTAGTCGATGACCTGCTCGAGGCTGTCGGGATCAGCAGACATCTCGTAGAGCAGCAGATACTGCGCAACCAGCTCCTGAGAGTCGGGCACTGCAAAAAACGCCGGATCCTCCTGGTGCATCACCTGATGCAT
Source organism: Spirochaeta sp. (assembly GCA_007117185.1). Classification (GTDB taxonomy): domain Bacteria; phylum Spirochaetota; class Spirochaetia; order DSM-27196; family Alkalispirochaetaceae; genus Alkalispirochaeta. The sequence continues at coordinate 2,518 of SKHA01000213.1, forward strand.
CCGCTTGATAAAGTCGGTCAGGGCAAAACTGTCTCCAACGTCACCATCCCCTGCCAGCTCGTCCTGCAGCTGAGCCATCAGGGTGAGGACCTCCGGGCGCTTGAACGTGTCGGCAGTATCGGACTCGAGAACAATATTAAGGGTGGAGGTTCCCCCGAAGTGCTCGTTGACGAAGCGATCGGTCCGGACGATATCCGAATCGGGGGCAAAGTTGGACAGGAAGCTCGAATCGATCCAGACCCTGGGAATTGCCACCGCGCTGACCACAACAAGGGTAACCGCCACCACCGCGACGACTCGCCACCGGCGGATCAGCACCCCCACGATTTTTTCGGGGATTCGAGGGAGTGCCCCTGGGCCACCGGATCCCTCTTTCTGATTTCGTGCTGGTTTCACCCCGAAAAGGACGAACCGTGCCGGGATGATCGTGAGGGAGAGGAGCATCGCCGAGAACACTCCGAAGGCGGTGAAGAGTCCGAAGTAGCGCACCGGTAGCACCGCCGAGGTCAGAAGGGAGAGGAACCCCACTACCGTGGTGATCGCCGCCATAACCACCGGCCGGGTGATTGCAGCGATGACGTGGTCCGCCAGCTGACGACCCGTTGCCGCTGGGTGGTCCTCCTGGAAGAGGGTTGCGCTGTTGAACACGTGAATCGAGTAGGCCACACCTATCGCCACAAGCATCACCGGTATCATCGTGGAGACGGCGTATACCGGGATGCCAAGCATCGCCATGAGCCCGAAGGTCCAGACCACGCTGAGGGCAACCACCAGCATGCTCAGGATCATGTTTCCCACACTGCGCAGGACAAGCAGCAGGACCACCGCGATTACGATGAGAACGATCGGTCCCATTTTCGCCATATCCGCGGGGCCGAGCAACGCGAGTGCTCCCTCTACGATGGGGCGACCGGCGACGTAAATCGCCTCAGGACCCTCGAACTCGGCCACGAGGCTGCGGATATCCTCGTAAAGGGAATCGGAGAATCCTTCTGCACTCGGACGGGCCACAATGAGTGCGGCCGTGCCGTCCAGAGAGACGATCCGTCCGTGAATCATCGGATTCGAGCGGACTGCCCCCTGGAGTTGCGCGAGTTCTTCCGGGGATGAGGGAATGCCATTGAGGAAGGGTTTCACCGTGAGGCCCCAGTCATCGGCGGAGATGTTATCCGCCGTGGCCAGAGACATCGTATCGTCTGCCTCGATTCCTTCAAGCCGGCCCAGGGCACGACCCAGGGCATCGATCTTTTCCAGCGTCTCGGGGCGATAGATGCCGTCTGGATGGTAGAGAGCAACCAGAACTCCGTCAGCGATATTGAACCGCTCTTCCGCCTCACGTGCGTAGACGAAAGCGGGGTGGTCGTTGGGCATGTACTCATCGAGGTCGGTCTCGATCCGGAAGCCCCCTGTTCCGGCGACGGCAAAGGTGATCGTTGCAGCCGCTATGGCGAGCAACGTCAGGATTGGAACCCGGCTGAGCCGAGTGAATAG
>SKHA01000134.1 GCA_007117185.1 Spirochaeta sp.
CACCGAGAGGGTGTACCCCGCGTTCATCAGGTTGCGGGCCATGGACGCGCCCATGATTCCCGTTCCTACCCAGCCGATCTCTTTCATTGTTCCACTCCTGTCTGCAAATCCTGTACCCGCACGTCCAGCGTCTTGAGAGCCTCCATCATTAGCGCAATAAAACGGTCCCGGTCAACATCAAAGGTGACATCCGCGTTGGGAGGTCGTCCGGTGACACCGTAGCGGTCGACCACGGTACACCCCCGGGTGTACTCACCCCGGGTCTCCACCACCACGTTGCAGCTGCGGGTGGTGATCACGGTGGGGTCTATTACCGCGGCCACCGTGAGGGCGTCGTGGATGGGAGCACCGGGGATCCCGAAGGCGTTGTGGTTGGCCCGGGCAAAAAACTGCATCAACCCCGCTACCACCCGGGAGACCGGGCCGCCTGAGGCCAGCGAGGCGATCTGCTGGTAGTCCATGATTGCCCGATTGGTCACATCCACCGTAACGACCCGCAGGGGTATCCCCGCCTGGAGTACCGCCGCGGCGGCCTCCGGGTCGACGTAGATGTTGAACTCCGCCACCGGGGTGACGTTGCTGTCCTGGACGCCCCCACCCATGAGAACGATCTCCCGGATGTGCTCCCGCAGCTGCGGCCACCCCCGCAGCGCCAGGGCTACGTTGGTCAGGGGGCCGGTCGGGATAAGGGTGACCGCTTCGCCGTGGCCCATGATCGTCTCGGCAAGTCCCTGCGCACCGGGAACGGGGCTCACCGGCACCAGCGGCTCCGGCAGGGCGGCACCGTCCAGACCGGAGTCACCGTGGATATCACCAGCAGTGACCAGGGGGCGGCAGAGGGGGCCGTCGGCGCCGCGAAAGAGGGGCACCCCGGTCTCGCCGACGAGGGTGAGTACCCGGGCGGCGTTGCGGCAGGTGCGCTCGCCGGTCTGGTTGCCCGCTACGGTGGAAATGCCCAGGAGGTGGACGGCGGGGTTTGCCAGGGCGAGCATGATCGCCATCATGTCGTCGTGGCCGGGGTCGCAGTCGATAAATACGGGGATCGCCATGGCTGGCATTCTATCACAAGGTCCGCAGGAAAGGGTTGGCCGGAGAGGGTGGACGCACGTCCGGGGAAGGCCGCATAATTTGTGGCTATGGATCAACCTGTTGCAATCGGAATCGTCACCGTCTCTGACCGGGCCAGCCGCGGGGAGTACGAGGACCGGGGCGGCCCGGCGGTACAGCAGTGGCTCACCCGGGCAATTGCCTCGCCGGTGGAGTTTCACCCCCGGGTCGTTCCCGATGAGGTGCCGCTGATAACGGCGGCGCTCCGTGAGCTCTGCGACGAGAAGCGGTGCTGTCTGGTGGTGACCACCGGAGGAACCGGCCCGGCCCCCCGGGACGTGACCCCCGAGGCCACCGAGGAGGTGTGCTCGCGGATGATGCCGGGGTTCGGCGAGGCGATGCGGGGGGTGTCGCAGCAGATCGTGCCCACGGCGATTCTCTCGCGGCAGACGGCGGGGATCCGCGGCACGTCCCTGATCGTGAACCTGCCGGGGAACCCCCCGGCGATCGCGGACTGCCTGGGGGCGGTCTTTCCGGCGATTCCCTGGGGGATCGAGCTGATCGGCGGGCCGCGCCTGGAGACCACCGCGGCGACGGGGAGCGCCGCGGTCTGAACCGGCCCCGGAGCGCAGGGGACCCCGGGGGGCGGGAGGCCGCGGAGCGCGGGAGGCCCCGGCGGTCTACCTCACCTGTTGACCTTCCACCGGGACTGGTCGTCCTCGGTGATCTCCCGGCCGTAGATGGGCACCTCTTTCTTGATCGCTTCCAGAATATCCCGGGAGAGGCGGTACGCTTCGTCCCGGTGGCCGGCGCCCACGGCGATGAGCAGGGACGCCCCGCCTACCGGTACGTACCCCAGGCTGTGGCGGATCGTCACCTCCAGCAGCCCTCCCGCCGCGGCGGCGCGGTCCACCAGAGCGGTGAAGGCGCCCTGGGCCATCGTCTGGTGCGCGGTGTACTCGATCCCCCGGACCACGCCGGCGTCCAGGCGATCCGCCCGGATCTGGCCGAGGAAGAGGAGGTGGGCCCCCACCGCGGGGTTGGCGCCGATCGCCTCGGCGCATTCACGGGCAAGGGCCGGGTCTATCGGGCCCTGAACAAATACCTCGGCAGCGTTGAAGGTCATACCGCCCCCCCTCACCCGCCGGAAAAGGGGGGCAGCAGGGCGATTTCCCGGGCCGTGGCCACCGCTTCTTCCCCCTCGCGAAGGGTCTCGTCCACGGCGAGGCGATAGTCCACCCCCGCCAGCCCCGGGCGATGCTGCCACAGCTGCCGGTTCACCCCGGCGACGGTATCCGGCAGGCGCAGCGACACCGTCTCCTGGGGTGTTCCGGTGACGTCCAGGAGGGGTCCGAAGTACCGGATCCGGACCCCCGTCAACCCCTGATCACTCATCAGCGGCGGCTACCTTCACTTCAATGGAACCGTCGGGGTTCTCGCCGCCCAGGCTCCGCACCAGCGCCACCGTGACCTCCTGAAAGAGATCCTGAACGAATCCGTTGAGCTCGATCTGGACGCCGTTGATGGTCACCGTGACCTGTCGTTTGTCTTTTGCTGCCATACCTGTTTTCTCCTTTTCATCATCGTCATCATCCGAATATACGCCGCTTGAGTTCTTCCGGGAGGGGGTTCGTCGGTGCATCCGCCACAATCGCGTCGCAGGAAAGCCCAGGGAACTTCACCTCACCGTCGACTGAGGCGGTCTGCACCAGGATCGCCCCGTCCACCATACGCCCCTCCACCACCAGGAGCTCCACCGGGGGGTCCGTCGTCGCCAGCATCGCTGTCATCCAGCGAGGGAGCGAGATCGGCTCCGACCCCGCCTCCAGAGGGCGATCTTCCGGCAGCTGCACCGTCCACCCCCGGGAGCTCCGCAGGAACACCGGGGCCGCCCCGGCGTCAAGAAAGCGGGCGGTGTCGCCCCGGTCCTGGCTCTGGAGATGGGGGCTCACCTTTACCGCCGCCACGGGCACCCCCCGCGCCCCGGCGGCAGCGATGATCGCCGCGACAACGGTGCTCTTGCCGCTGTCGGACCACCCCAGAACGGAGACGATGGTCATGCCCGTCCTACCTGCTCCTTGGTCTTCTCCACCAGCTCGATCGGGCCGATGCGCATTCCTTTATCCACCGCCTTGCACATGTCGTACACCGTCAGGGCGGCAACGGAGACGGCGGTGAGCGCCTCCATCTCAATACCCGTCTTGTCGCTGCACCGGGCCACCGCCTCGATGGCCACCCCGGAGTCCTCAAGGTGCAGGTGCACGTCCACAAATTCGATCTCCACCTGGTGGCACAGGGGTATCAGGGTGGCGGTCTGTTTGGCCCCCATGATGCCGGCCAGTTTGGCCACCGAGAGGACATCGCCCTTTTTCATCCCGTTCTCCCGGACCAGGCGCACCGTTTCCGGCGCCAGGGTGATGAAGCCCCGCGCCCGGGCGGTGCGGCGCACCACCGGCTTGGTCGAGACGTCCACCATCCGGGCGGCACCGGCGCTGTCCACATGACTCAGTACGTTGTCTGCGGCCACGTTACCCTCCTATCTCCACCATGGAGCGGTTGCTGCACACCGTTCCGCGCTCCGGTTTCACCTCGATCGCCCGGCGAATCCCCGCGCCGGGATCCTGGGGATCGAAGGGGATCTCCTCGTCGGAGTGCAGGCAGGGCTTGAACACGCCGGTGGAGAGCAGTCGGACGCGGTTGCACTCCTGGCAGGGAAGGGGGCGCTCGCAGTGGTGGTCGTCGCTCTTTTCGCGGTCCAGGTGGTACAGGGCAATTCGCTGGTGGTGCAGCCCACGGTCCTGGCAGAACCGGCGAACCGCCGCAAGATCCTCCTCGGGGGTGTCCGGCGCGACGACGGAGTTTATCTTGATCGAGGGAATGCCGGCGCTGATCGCCGCGTCGATTCCCGCCAGCA
>SKHA01000120.1 GCA_007117185.1 Spirochaeta sp.
CCCTGCTTCTAAAGACGGATATGACCCTTGACGAGATCGCCCAGAGGCTCAACCTGACCGACGCCAGCCACCTCTCCAGGTTGTTCCGAATCGTTTACGGTGAGTCACCCGGCTCGTTCCGTCGCCGCCGTTCCCGCCACGCTCCGGGAGGTACCCCGCGAACGTCTCTGAAGACCCGGGACAGGTGATACTCGTCGGCAAACCCATACTCCCGGGCCACCTCTTTCAGAGACCGGTCGGTGTTCACCAGAACCCAGGAGACTGCGTCCACCTTGATGGAGAGAAAGTAGCGGTACGGTGAGAGTCCCGTCCGCTCCCGGAAGAGACGTTGCAGTGTCGCCCTGCTGCACCCGGCGCGTTCCTCTACCCGGGGCATCCGGATCTGCCCGCGAATCCCGCGAATCATCTCGTCCCGGGCGCGTTCAAACCGCGGATCCGCCGAGCCGCTTCCACCCTCGCCACGTTGCCCCCGCCCCACCACCACCAGAAGCTCCTGGATCAGCGCTGCCAGCTGCAGGTGCTCCACCACCCCCGGACGGATCGCCACTCTCAGGATTCGCTCCGAGAGCTGGTCCATCTCGGTACGTTCCGGCCCGGGAGGTATGGTCAGCGGCCCCGCGGTGAGGTCGAGAAGGTGAAGGAGTTGCCCCACCACCGGTCCGTCGAAGCCGACCCAGAATTCATGCCACCCGGTGAGCGGATCAGGGATATAACGGTGCCACCACCGCGGCGGCAGGATCAGCACCGTTCCAGCGGTTACCTCATTGAGAGGAATCCCTTCACCCTGAAACGTACCACCACCCTCGCGAATAAGAACCAGCTGGTACTCCGGCAGGCGCCGTCCCCGCCGGGCCACATTGTGGTACGGTACAGGGTGGCGGACGGCGCTGACGGGGTATTCACCGCCCGGGGGAGAATAAACAGCGCCAGCATCGAGACAGTACAGGGGCAACGCGGTTATCTCCGGTGGGGGCGAGAAATATTGAAACTGATTCTGCCCGTGATCATCCATTGGCGTGAGCGGATCGTACATTAATGGTTGCAATCCGTCCATCCTCCCCTGCCACCGGTGGTGGTACAATTCTGCTGTCATGAATACGAACCAACGATACGAAGACGCCCGTGAACAGTACGCCGCCCTGGGTGTGGATACTGACGCTGCGTTGAAGACGCTGAGCGAGTTCCCCGTGAGCATCAACTGCTGGCAGGCCGATGACGTGGCCGGTCTTGAGGGAGCTGGCCAGATAACCGGCGGCGGCATCCTGGCTACGGGAAACTTTCCCGGTAAGGCGCGCACCGCCGAGCAGATTCGCCAGGATTTCGAGTTTGCCCACCGGCTGATTCCCGGCACACATCGTTTCAACCTCCACGCATCGTATCTGGAGCACGGCGGCTCTCCGGTAGACCGCGACCAGATCGAACCAAAGCATTTTCAGGGGTGGATTGACTGGGCCAGGGGGCTGGGAATCGGGCTGGATTTCAACACCACCTTCTTTTCACACCCGAAAGCCAACGACGGCTTCACCCTCTCCAGTCGAGACAAAACAATCCGGGATTTCTGGATCGAACACGGCCGCCGCTGCCGGCGCATCGCCGCGCACATGGGGCGGGAGCTGGGCACCAGCTGTATGCAGAATCACTGGATCCCCGACGGCTGGAAAGACCTTCCGGCGGATCGCCTGACCCACCGGGAATTGCTGGTGGAGTCGCTGGACACGATGTTTACAGAGAAAATCGACCCCGAGCTGACTCGGGACGCAGTGGAGAGCAAGCTCTTCGGAATAGGCTCGGAATCCTACGTTGTGGGATCCCACGAGTTCTACCTTGCCTACGCCCTGACCCGGGGGGTGGTGTTCTGTATGGACGCCGGGCATTACCACCCCACCGAATCAATCGCCGAAAAGGTGAGCGCCCTCCTCCCCTTCCTGCCGCGGTTGCTCCTGCACGTCTCGCGGCCGGTTCGCTGGGACAGCGACCACGTGGTCCTCTTCGACGACGAGACCCGGGCAATTCTCCGGGAGATCGCCCGGGCCGATGGGTGGAACCGTGTCGATGTGGCGGTGGACTTCTTCGACGGCAGCATCAACCGCATCAGCGCCTGGGTCATCGGGATCCGTTCCACCATGAAAGCGGCGCTGTACGCGTTACTGGAGCCTCGCGAGCTGATCCGTGGAGCTGAGGACACCGGTCGACTGGCTGACCGCCTGGCCCTGCAGGAAGAGGCCAAAACCCTTCCCTTCGGGGCGGTGTGGGACCGGTTCTGCGCGCAGGAAGACGCCCCGATCGGAACAGCATGGCTGGCAGAGGTGGAGAAGTACGAGCAGGAAACCCTGCTCAAGCGGAATTGAACTGTACCGGAAAACCGGTCATACTGCCGGGATGAATACAGAAGCACAGACTCTGGCGGACATCCTTGCCCTGTCCCACGAATACGGTCAGGGTGAGGATTGGGTGATCGCCGGCGGTGGCAACAGCTCCGTCAAGGACGAGCAGCATATGTGGATCAAGGCTTCGGGATCCGCTTTACGCACAATCCGGGAAGACCAGTTCGTCAAGATGAACCGGGAACAACTCCAGAGGATCTGGAGCGCCGAATACTCCGAGGACACGGACCTGCGTGAACAGCAGGCGCTGGCGGACCTGCTGGCAGCCCGTGAAGAGGGTCAGGGGGAGCTCCGCCCCAGCGTTGAGACGATGATGCACGCTCTCTTCCCTCACCGCCTGGTTTTGCATACCCACCCGACGATGCTCAACGGCCTTACCTGCTCCCGGGATGGCGAAACCGCGGTTCGTCGCCTCCTGGGGGATCGGGCGATCTGGATTCCAACGATCAACCCCGGGTTCATCCTCTCCCGCAGGGTCCATGATGAGGTGGAGCAGTGGCGCTCCCGCAACGACGGCGCGTGGCCGCAGATTCTGGTGATGCAGAACCATGGCCTGGTGGTGGCCGCCGAGACCGCCGGAGAGATCAGGGCCCTGCAGACAGAGATCGCCGATCTGGTAGCGAAGGAAGTGACTACCGTTCCACGCATGGAGCCCCTCCAGGACAACCCCTCCGCCCTTGAAGAGATCAGAGACTCCGTCACCCAGGGAATCGCAGACTACATGGCCGCCCAGGGAAATCCCCTTCAGCCGCCGCACACCATCTCCTTCACCCTTCCGGAGCTGCTCCATCGCAGCGCTGATTTCCAGGCGTTCCAGCCGCTGGTGGGGGCGCTCTCTCCGGACCATATCGTCTACAGCGGCCACCGCCCCTGTTTCGTGAGCCTTCCCGAACCGGTGGGCACCGCCACACCTGCAGGAGCCCTGCACGCCGCGATTATCGCCGGGATCATCGATTACTGTCACGACGAGGATGTCTGCCCGAAGATCGTTGTGGTCCAGGGTGCCGGTGCCGTCGCGGCAGGGACCAACGAGACCAAAGCGGCGATGGCGCGTCTGCTGTTCCTGAACGCCCTGAAGGTCTGCCGCTACGCCGAGAGTTTCGGCGGGGTGCAGCCGATGCCGGAGGATCAGGTGGCATTCATTCGCGGCTGGGAAGTGGAGCGCTTTCGCGAACAGCAGAGCACCGGCTGATCCCGATTCGGGGCTATCACCGCAGGGGGGCACACCGGTGCTGCGCCTCCATAAGCAGCGTCTCCAACGGCGGGTTGCGGGAGTCCCGGGCTGCTATTCCCGCGCGAATCCGCAGCGTTCCATCTGCAGGGAGGCGGCGACGCAGATCCCGCAGCGCCTTTCCCGCATCGGTGGCGTTATTGCCCGGGAGAAACGCCACCAGTGTTTCCTGATCGAACCGCGCGATAGTGCCTACCGGTAGAACGGTCTCCCGCAGTTCCCGGGTCACCCGCTGCAGCGCCGGAATGATGTCGCCGGGCACTTCCGGGACGATCATCATCACCGCCATGGGAAACGCCGGGGTCAGGGGAAACTGTTCGCGCAGAATCTGGTTGCA
>SKHA01000337.1 GCA_007117185.1 Spirochaeta sp.
AAGTAACTCCAATCGAACAATCTCATCGCCCTGTGGTGGACGGCGATCAGTGAATCCCCTGGCCCTTCGGCAAGCTTCCTCCAGCGAGGGGTAGCCCAGATGTCGGAAGGAGTCCTGCACAAGGCGGTACGGCTCCGGTTGCCTTTGCATCCATGCCAGCGCCTGCGATCTTCTGTTGGCTGCCGCGACGTTACTCCGCTTGAAATCGGATACGGTCAGCAGATATGGAAACTCCGATAACCAGAGGCTGGTCGTCCGAGGGCTTGTAGAAATCTTGAGAACAAGGTTTTCAATTATTGGCCACCACGTTTGAAACGTGTACGTTCCGCGAGCACTTCTCCAGAAGCGCCTCAGTTCCCGCAATACCCCGGCGGCTGCGGGGGCCGACATATCGGTAACAACGATTGCGAGCAGAAAAATGACGTCCAGACGATAGAAGACATCGCGATCACGATCGTTATCCCTGTGATTGTGCAGACAGAAAACCAGGGGCACAGGAATGGAGCCGCGTGCCTGGAAGCTTGCAAAGAGTATACCCGGGCCCTCGAAACGAGACGTTTCCGGAAACTTCGGCGGTTTCCTGAGTCGGGAACGCGTATACACCGCACCCTTTTCGGAACGCCAGATCTCTTTTCCCAACAGCGGGTTTTCCGGGTAATAAAACCCCAGCAGAACCGACTGAAACACGTCATGATCGTGGAAACTGGTGATCCGGAGCACCGTATCGGCAGTGTCAGGTCCGGATCGATCCGAGAGGGAATAAGCCAGAGATTTGAGCACCCTGTCCTCAATCGGGAGGTCGGTGCTGGTCACCTCCAACTCCCACTCCTGCGAGGCAATGTGCACACCCCATCCATGATCCCGAACCGCACAGAGCGCTGCCATCTTGAATCCCTCGCCGAAGTAACCGGCGTGAACGCCCCCGGCATCACGTTTGGTAGACGCTCCGATATGAACGAGCCACTCGTAGCTGAAACCGACGTTTCTGGCTGTGAGTGTCAGAGAACCATCGGAACAGGTGTATTCGAATAAACGGGACCAGTCTCGCCATCCAACGGAATCGTAGAAGTTCTGTACGAAATCGCGGAGCACCACATAGGGGGACCACCTGACAGGATAGTCGTAGACGAGATTCAGAGAAATAAGACGCCTGCCGGTGATACTCATTGGCAACTCACCTTTTGATGCTATCATATGGTTCATTATAATTGTTAATTGGTTCATGTGCAAACGGAAAAGCTGGCAAGAATACCACCAGGGGCTTGGCTACCTTGAAGAGTCTCCCGACGATTGAAAGAAGCACTTACGAGACCTGTTTGAGGATCTTTCGCAGGGGCCGAATCCCGCAAACGCCGCGTGGCAGGTGGCCTGCGGCTTCACCATCGTTGGCTTTTTTCGTTACTTCCATACCTCCTTACTGCTGTGGTCAGCACCAGAGCTTGCGGAGGTGCGAGAATTTCGAGAGGAACCGGTGTTGCCCCCTACCCGCGCCCGCCGGTACCGAGGGTAAAGACGATTGTCGCCCAGAGGGCATCACGGCCCAGAGAATCGTCGGACTGGAAGCGGCTCTCCACGGTAAAACCCAGGCGCTCGAATGGGAGGGCGATCTCAGCTTCACTTCGCAGGACGAACAGGCGTCCGGAGGCGTCACGGTGTGTGGTGGGGTCCGCGTCGTCCCGCTCCAGGGGGACGGAGACCACCAGGGTACCCCCGGGTTTGAGGAGCTCCCGGATCGCCAGAACGAAGTTGAACAGCTGGCTGTCCGGGACGTGCATGAGCACTGCCGACAGAAGGACACCGTCGTAGCGGCCGCGGTGGGTCGGGGCGTAGTCTTCCAGGGTGGTATGCACAACCCTGTTGATAAGTTCCGGGTGGCGGGTGATCGCTTCCCGGTAGAGTTCGAGAACCGGCTCTATTCCGTGGGCGTCGATTTTCAACGACAGGAGGGTGGCGCAATCCCTGCCGGACCCTGCACCCACATCCAGGACGGTCTGCCCCGGGGTGAACAGCCGGGGCAGGATAGCTGCCAGGGGGCTCTCGACGCTTTCGTAGAGGTCCGCCCGCTCCTGTGCATTGCTCTGATAGTACAGCGCGGTCCGCTCATCCATGGGTGGAACACATCATATCACGGGTGCGGTGGTGGAAACGAGGAGACTCCAATCTACACGGAGTCGGCACGTTCCTGGCGGTGCGGTCCGTCCTCCCTGACGAGCCACTCCCGGAGGTTTTCATGACGGATACCACCACGGTTGACCCGCTGATACTCGTCAAGGCTCAACACCTCCTGTGAGAAGTGTACTCCAACTCACAAACCCAGACAATCGTTCGTGATCGACGCTGTTGTACGAGCGGAACAGATTTGACGTATGCAGGAAAAGGTGTGGCTGAGAAACAGCGGCTGGTGGTCCTGGTGGACTAGCTTCCAGGTGAATGCCCGGCCTCCCAGCTCTGTAGCGATTTCCGTCGATAGAAGCCTGACCGACGACCCGGTGATATAGACCTTACAGGATTCCGTTGTCTGTATTCTGTTTACGAGACGGGCCCACCGGTATCCGATGCCACAACCTCGAGGTTTGGCGCCGATCCTTCCGGAAACGGTCTGGTCTGGTTGAGGGAGTGAGTGGAAGGTAGTTGAGACTGGCCCGCCCCACCCGTGGCATACTGCCGCCATGTTTCGCACATCTGAGGTGCCGCCACGACTTCCCATCGTCTTCCTCGGCGTTGCGGTCGGGTTTTCGCTGCTGGGGGACATGACCCTCTACGCGGTGCTACCGGTTGCGCATGAGACGCTCGGCCTGAGCCCGCTGCAGGTGGGGATCCTGCTGTCGGCCAATCGCTGGGTGCGGATCGGCACCAATCATCTGGCGCGATCGGTCCTGGAGCGGCGGACGGCTCCGGGGGCGCTGTCCGTGGTGCTGGCTGGCGGTGCCGCGGCAACCGCGGCCTATGCGCTTGCCCCCGGATTCGGGCTGTTTCTGGCGGCGCGCATGGTGTGGGGGCTCTGCTGGTCCTTCATCCGGCACATCGGGGTGATGACCTCGGTTGCCGCCGGCGCGGAACGACGGGCGGCGGGTGTGCTCGGTCTTTACAGCGGTGTCGTGCAGGGGGGATTCGTGCTCGGTACGATGGGTGCATCGCTTCTGTTTGACGCCGTGGGATATCGGCTCGCCTTTCTGGCGATCGCGCTGGTATCGTTGGCCGGGATTCCCTTCGAACTTACCGCCTTCCGCGCGCTGCCGCACCGGCTTCATGCAGCACCACAGCCGGGTCACGAGCATCCCGACTCGCACGGCGTCTGGATGCTCATTCGCGGATTCATCGCATCGTGCGTTGCCACCGGTCTCATTATCTCAACCCTGGGTTTTGCACTGCGTAGCCGCTTCGGCGATGCGGTGGCGATCGGGTCGGTGATGGTCGGTATCACTTCCGTGACCGGGGCGCTGATTGCGGCCCACTACGCGATCAGCGGACTCGGCTCGCCTCCGATCGGAGCGGCGATCGACCGCATGGGTCACCGGAACGCGGAGATCGCCGGGTTCACGGCAGGCTGCCTCGCCCTCGCCGCTGCGGGAGCGATAGGCCATACGCTGGTCCTGGTACCAGCGGTCATCCTGTTCTTTGTAGCCACCGTGGCGTGCAAGCTCTCGCTCTACTCTGGGGCGGGAGTCGCCGGCTCGAACCGATTCGCCCACATGGCCACCGCCTCCGACCTGGGCGCCGCGACCGGCCCGCTGGTGGGATGGATCGCCATCGACCGCCTCGGCAGCGCCGACGCGGTCTTCGCCATCGGGGCCGCCCTCTACGCGGTAGCTGCGCTCTCCGCACTCAGGCGGAACCTGCTTCAGAACAGCAACGCCAGCGCCACCGACTCCCGGGTTCCAATGCGTGGAGGGACATAAAGAGCAGATACGGGTTGTGCGATTGTACCCACCGCTCAAGGGCCGG
>SKHA01000060.1 GCA_007117185.1 Spirochaeta sp.
CTGTTCAGCACCCACGAACAGGCCGGCTCGGGTCTGATCTACTGGCACCCCCTGGGATCGCGCATTCGCATCGCTATCGAGGACTTCTGGCGGGAAGAGCACCGCAAAGGGGGGTACGAGATGCTCTTTACCCCTCACGTGGGCAAGAGCTGGCTCTGGGAGACCTCGGGACACCTGGATTTCTACAAGGAAAACATGTACTCCCCCATGGAGCTGGACAACGCGGAGTACTTTGCCAAGCCGATGAACTGCCCCTTTCATATCATGATCTACCAGACGGACAAACGCAGCTACCGTGACCTGCCGCTGCGCTGGGGCGAGCTGGGGACGGTGTATCGCTACGAGCGCAGCGGGGTGCTCCACGGCCTGCTGCGGGTGCGCGGATTCACCCAGGACGATGCCCACATCTTCTGTACCCCCGACCAGGTGGAGGATGAGATCCTGGAGGTGCTGCGGTTCAGTATGAACATCTGGCACGCCTTCGGTTTTGAGAAGATCAAGGCGTACCTCTCTACGCGGCCGGAAAAGGCGGTAGGGGACCCCGCCGACTGGGATCGCGCGACGGTGAGCCTGAAGAAGGCCCTGGAGCTGGAGGGGATGCCCTACGAGGTGGACGAAGGGGGTGGCGCGTTCTACGGCCCCAAGATCGACCTGAAGATCCAGGACGCTCTTGGCCGGGAGTGGCAGATGACCACCATTCAGTTTGACTTCAATCTGCCCGAGCGCTTCGGGATGACCTTTGTGGATCGCGATGGCAAGGAAAAGCGACCGTACATGGTGCACCGGGCGCTGCTGGGGTCGCTGGAGCGCTTCTTCGGGGTTCTGATTGAGCACTACGGCGGGGCGTTCCCGGTGTGGCTGGCGCCGGTTCAGGCGGTAGTGGTTCCGGTGGCACCGGCGTTCGACCAGTACGCTGCCAGCGTAGCCGAGCGCCTCTTCCGCAGCGGCTACCGGGTCGAGGCGGACGTTTCGGACAACCGGATGAACGCCAAAATTCGCGAGGCCCAGCAGCGCAAGGTTCCGTACATGCTGGTGGTGGGAGAGCAGGAGGAGCAGAGTGGGGGGGTCAGCCTGCGCACCCGCAGCGGTGAGCGTCCCGGGGCGATGTCCCTGGAGGACTTTGAGGCGTTCATGACTGAACGAATCAAGAGCAAGGAGACCCTGTGAGTGCTCTGAAAGAACTGCGGGGACTTGACCGGGAGGCACGCCTGCTGGAGCACGTGGCCGCAACGATGAGCTGGGACCAGGAGACGTACATGCCCGAAGGGGCGGTGGACGAGCGGGCGGCACAACAGTCGCTCCTGCAGGGACTCATTCACGAACGCACCTCCTCCCAGCGCGTTGGTGAGCTTCTGGGCAGATGGCTCCATGACCCTCGGGCTCAGTGGCCCGCCCAGGGGGTTTCCCGGACGGACGGCGAAGACCTGAGCGAGGTTGACCTGGCCTTTATTCGCGAAAAACACCGGCAATACCGCCACGCAGTCAGCCTTCCCGAGCGTCTGGTCCGGGAGATGGCCGAAACCGCCAGCCGCAGCCAGAACGAGTGGGTTCTGGCACGAAAAGAGAACGACTTCAGCCGCTTCAAGCCGTGGCTGGAGAAGCTGATCATCCTTAACCGGGAGACGGCGGACTGTCTCGGATACTCCGGGGTTCGTTACGACGCCCTGTTGGACCAGTACGAGCCGGGGGTCAGCACAGCGGAAGTGAAGGATGTCTTTGCCTCCCTGCGTAAATCCCTTGTCTCGCTGGTGCAGCGCATCTCTGCGGCAGAGCAACCTGACGGGTCATTCCTGGAGCAGCCCTTCCCGGTACCGCAACAGGTCACCTTTAACGAAGAGGTGATGACTGCTCTGGGGTATGACCTCAGGCGGGGCCGGATGGACCGCTCAGCCCACCCGTTTACCACCACCCTGGGGTCGGATGATGTGCGCATCACCACCCGCTACGACGAAAAGCTGCTCACCTCGGCACTCTTTTCCACGATTCACGAGGTGGGGCACGCGCTGTACGAACTGGGGGTGGGGGAGGAGCTGCGGGGAACGCTCCTTGCAGAGGGCACCTCGTTGGGAATCCACGAGTCCCAGTCACGGATGTGGGAAAACATGATCGGACGCAGCAAACCCTTCTGGCAGCACTGGCTGCCCCGGCTGCAGCAGATCTTTCCCTCAGAGCTCAAGAATGTGGATCTGGAGCGGTTCTACCGGGCCATCAACCGGGTGGCCCCCTCGTTGATTCGTGTTGAAGCGGACGAGGTGACCTACAGTCTGCATATTATCATGCGATTCGAGTTGGAGCAGGCGCTTATCTCCGGGGACCTCAGTACCGGCGACCTTCCCGGAGCGTGGCGGGAGAAGAGCCGGGATCTCCTGGGTGTGGTTCCCGATACAGACGCCCAGGGGGTGTTGCAGGACGTACACTGGTCTATGGGAGCGTTCGGCTACTTCCCGACCTACGCCTTGGGAAATCTCTACGCGGCACAGTTTCTGAACGTGATGGAGCGTGACCTGCCGCTGTTCCGGGAGTCGGTGGCGCAGGGCAATACGGCTCCCGTGCTTGACTGGTTGCGTCGGAACATTCACCGCTACGGACGTGTACGGAGTGCGGCGGAACTGGTGCAGCAGATCACCGGTGGGCCGCTGGACCCGGCACCGTTTGTAGCCTATCTTGAGAAGAAATACGGAGAGTTGTACCGGCTCCAGGGGGGGTAACACCGTCGCCGGCGTACTGGACAATCCATTCTTCTATCTCTTCGTTGCCGGTTGTTTCACCGGGGTTCTCCTCGGTCTCGGTGGGTTTCGTCTGCGTCGGGCACGCCGACCCCTGCGATATCGCTCGCAGCGGCGCTTCCTTGTTCCAGCCATTCTTGTGGTCTTGGTGGCCATCGCCGGCGGGTTCTTTTTTGCGGACATTACGCTGGTATCGATCTACTGGCGCTGGGGGATCGCCCTGGCGGTCTTCCCGATGGTTGTGGTGTGGGTCTTTCTGCTCCTTCCGCGAAGATGGTGGAGCTGGGGCGTACGGGTGTTGCTGCTGACGCTGGTCCTGTTGCCGGCGGCCAGTGGATGGCTCTGGCGTTCCGGTCATGATCCCCTGCGGGGGACGGTGACGTTCCGGCTGGATATGCCTGACGAGCGGACCGAGGTGGTCCTGGGCGGTCACGACAGCCCCGGGGACGCTCTTCGATTTCTCACAGTTCCAGGAAATCCTTCTTCAGAGCAGCAACTGATCCCCCGGGATGCGGTGATTATGGTGTACGCGCAGGTGCAGGAGCGGATCCCCCCGTTGTGGTGGTGGTATCCGCCACGACAGCTGATTTCCCTCGGGTTGGAGCATTCAGAGGTACTCATTTTGGCTCAGGAGCGGGAGAGTCCACCGGCGTTCCTGGCGGCGCTGATCGATCGATTCTCCCTGGTCGGCGAGAACGAAGTGACGGCGCGGCTACCCGAACAGTCTGAAGAGTGGTTGCAACCAGGCGCGTATCAGATTACCTGGGACTCTCAACGTAATACCCTTTCAGGCCGATACACAGGGAGATGATGGTCACCCTCTACCGGCCCCAGCCCGACGGCAGTACCCGCTACCTCACCTTCACCGACCGCCAGGGTAACCTCTTCGGGTACCTCACCCTGACGGTAACCGAGGGTCGGGACTTCTTTCTCACCCGGGAACGACACCACACCTACGACAGTGAGGGAGAACTGCAGCAGGCGCTGCGAAAGATGATTGATCGGCGACTTCGCCGGGGATACAGCGTGCTGTACTCCTGGTTTGGCGACAGTCGCTACACCGCGGTGGAACGGCGGATTGAACGATCGCTGGAGGATGATACCGTCCGGCACGGAAACGGCTGACTGTACCAACTGTAACAACCGGTTGACATCGTTCCAGCGGCGGTTCAGAATTGCCCTGTGAACATCGCCAACGCTCTGACCTCTTTACGAATTGTTCTGAGTCCCGTCTTTTTTGTTGTCGCGTACCTTCCGGTCTGGGGTGGTCAGCGATTTGCTCCGGTGAGTATGATACTGTTGTGGGTACTCTTCGTGCTGATCGAGGTCTCTGATGTGCTTGACGGGGCCGTTGCCCGCGCGCAGGGGATCGTCTCGGACCTTGGTAAACTTCTGGATCCCTTCTCCGACGTGATCAGTCGCCTCACCTACTTCATCGTCTTCGCGGCGTTTTCCATCATGCCGGTGTGGATGTTTCTGCTCATCATGTACCGGGAGGTGGGTATCATCTTTGTACGCATGATGATGATACGTGACGGCGTAGCCCTTGCTGCTCGCACAGGGGGTAAGACCAAGGCGGTGATGTACGCCATCAGCGCCGGTCTGGGGCTGCTTATGCTTTGGCAGGTGCGTCTTGGAGGCCTGCACGTCCTGATGCCCGCGCTGCCCTGGGTAGTACTGGGGTCATTTCTGCTCTCGGTGGTCCTCGCCTGGGCCAGCTTCGTGGACTATCTGATCATTCTGGTTCGCCACTACCGTACTAAATAGTCCTACATATTGGTAGGAATCAGAAAAAATACTCCCTGAAACGACGTTTTTTTCGAAAAGCCCTTTACACACTGCGTGATAACTCGTATTTTACACGACATAAATGTAGCAAACACAATGAACGACCACCAAATGGGGTGGTTAGTCACTTGGGTTTATCCAAACGGTATGGAGGTAGAATGATGAGTGACATGACAGCCAAAGACGTGCTGGCCCTGATGAAGAAAGAAGACGTGAAGATCGTTGACTTCCGCTTCATGGACTTTCCGGGAATGCAGCAGCACTTCTCGGTTCCGGCGAGCCAGGTGGATGAGGACATCTTCACGGAGGGACTGGGTTTTGACGGCTCCAGCATTCGTGGATGGCAGGCGATTAACGAATCGGACATGCTGGTGATTCCGCAGCCTCAGACTGCGTTTATCGATCCGTTCATGGAGATCAAGACAATCGTCATGACCTGTAACATCGGAGATCCCATTACCGGAGAGAACTACACCCGGGACCCCCGCAACATCGCCCGGAAGGCCGTTGAGTATCTCAAGAGCTCCGGTATTGGCGACACCTGCTTTATCGGGCCGGAAGCGGAGTTTTTCGTCTTTGATGATGTCCGGTTCGACCAGAACGAGCACAGCGGATTCTACTTCCTGGACTCTACTGAAGGTCGGTGGAACTCCGGAAAAGATGAAAAGCCCAACCTGGGATACAAGCCCCGCTACAAGGAAGGCTACTTCCCCGTACCACCATCAGACGCTCTGCAGGATCTGCGAAGCGAGATGGTCGTCCTGATGGAGCAGGTGGGTCTCACCGTTGAAGCACACCACCACGAGGTTGCCACCGGTGGCCAGTGCGAAATTGACCTGCAATTTGCACCACTGCTGGAGATGGCCGACGCCATGACCAAGTACAAGTACGTGATCAAGAACACCGCCCGGAAGCACAACAAGACGGTCACCTTCATGCCCAAGCCGCTGTTCATGGATAACGGTAGCGGGATGCACACCCACCTTTCCATCTGGAAGAACGGGAAGAACCTCTTTTACGGAGATGGGTACGCCGGATTGTCCCAGATGGCACTGTACGCCATCGGTGGTATCCTCAAGCACGCGCCGGCCCTCCTGGCGATCACCAACCCCACCACCAACAGCTACAAGCGGCTGGTCCCGGGGTACGAGGCGCCGGTGAACCTGGCCTACAGCAGTCGTAACCGCAGCGCGGCGGTACGTATCCCCATGTACTCAACCAGTGAGAAGTCCAAGCGCTTCGAGTTCCGCTGCCCCGACCCCTCAAGCAACCCCTACCTGGGATTCAGCGCGATGTTGATGGCGGCGATCGACGGTATCGAGAACAAGATCGACCCGGGTAAGCCACTGGACCGCAACATCTACGATCTCAAGCCGGAAGAAGCGGCAGGGGTTCCCAAGACTCCCGGAAGCCTGCGGGCCGCCCTTGAAGCGCTGGCTGCGGATCACGAGTTCCTGCTTCGAGGCGACGTCTTCACCAAGGACGTTATCGAGACGTGGATCGAGTACAAGATGGAGAGCGAAGTGATGGCCCTGGACCTTCGGCCCCATCCGCACGAGTTCATGCTCTACTACGATATCTGATCTTTCTGAAGTGTAAGCTGCCAAGCAGCACGCCCCGGCACCCGCGCCGGGGCCTTTTTTTTATGCCTTGTCAGCAGGAATCGTGAAGTGGGGGGGGTCAAACTGTTCTCCTCCCAGCCAGATATCGATCTGGGAACCGCCGTCGCGATGCCGCACTTCACCGTGTTTGACCTGCCAGCCTACCATCCCGAGCCGGGCGTGCCCCAGCGTTTCAAACCCGGTCATCGATCCGTAGTACCCTGCCAGCTCCGGTCGCTGCGTCTCGTGAAGCATCAGGTTCATCTCTTCGATCTCTTTGTCGGACCGGACAATGTCGTCCAGGATCTTCAGGTGAAACCCGTCGTCTTCCAGGTGCAGCGAGATGACCAGCCGCTTGGGGTTCGCTTCAAGAATGTAGTGGCCCACTTCGCCGATAAGGTGCAGGGCAAGCTCGTTTCGCTTTTTCATGTACTCTCCTTCGGGGAATCATCCCGGATCGCTTGATACCACTCCATGAACGCCGCCAGCAGCGTAGCGGTCAACCCGCCGGCAAAGCCATTATTGTACAGGGACATCCCGGTATGCCAGGCACCGGACCGGCTTACCATGACCAGATGCAGGAACCCGGCGACGAAACCCAGGCCCAGGCCGAACTCCCCAGCGATGGGTGCCAGGGTTGTACCGAAGAGTATTGCCAGGATTGCCCCGGGGGCGGTCAACTCCACCCCGAAGAGCAGTGTCGCCGCGAGAATTCCCGCCATCACCGGCCAGCAGTTGCGTAGGTGTTTTCCAAACGCGCCAAACCCGATGATGGTCAGAATTCCACCGATAACCGGACCGTTCAGGGGTGCCTGCACGATCATGCAGTAGCCCCAACTGCCCAGCCCCAGTAACCCCATGTTAACCAGTGAACCGTGAATGGAAACCATATCCATGAAGTCCGAGGGCAGTCGTCCGGAAAGCGTGTTGATCTCCCAGTTGTCCTTCCATCCCTTCAGGGGGTTCTTTGCCATACCGGCAACGATGAAGATCACTGAGAGAACAGGAATAAAGAGGATCAGAACGATGTCAGGGTCTGTATTCCAGATCAGCGTTGCCGGCAGACTGCCTCCGGCGGCGATTACCAGGGAGGCCACGAAAAGGCCGATGAAACCAGAGGTCAACCCGATGTTGTAGAGGTTGAAGCCCTGGTGAAACCGAAGCATCACCATAGCGGTGGGAGGTAGCACAATGCCCACGGCAACCCCGGCGGCAACCGCCATGGTCCACGACGCGGGCCCGATGGGCAGCACCTCCACCGCAACGGCGGAGACCACCGGCGCCAGGGCCGTACCGAAGAGAGCGATGAGTATGTACGTATTGAAGTTGGTCCGCGCCAGCCGGGAGGCGACGAAGACGCCCAGAATGATCGGCAGACTGTTTACCGGTGTCTTCCCGAACAGCCCGAAACCGAGCATGGTGTATACCGCTGCAATAACGGGACCTGAGATTCTTACCTTCGAAAGTCGGGCCAGAACGAGACCGATCAGCGCAACCAGAACGGCGTTGACCAGGGTTGCCCCGGTACCGGCGATGGCGGTGTAGTCGTTGATCAGTCGCGCCGGGTGAACCTGCAGGAGCCACAGCCCGTGAAGGGTCCCGGCGAAACCCTGGCTGATGAATCCGGTAACCGCGATGGCCAGCAGAATGGCCCATGTCTGGCGATAGAGTACCATCTCTTGTTGCGTCAAAGCTCGCCCCCCTGATATTGAGTTTTTCTATTGTGACACGGAGCTGGCGGTTTGTCTCGAAAAAAATAACCCCTGAACCCCCCGCATCAGCACCAACGCGGTCACAACGGTGGCTACCAGGTCGGCCACGGGGAAGGCAATCCAGATTCCCGTCACCCCCAGGAAGAGGGGCAGCAGGATCACCAGCGGAATAAGCATGATCACCTGGCGCAGGAGCCCGAGGATAACCGCAGGCCGCGCCTTGCCAATGGACTGGAAGAAACTGGCTCCTACAATCTGAATGCCGATAAACGGCAGCATCGCGACGATGTACCGCAACGCGGGCACGCCTTCATTGACCAAACGGACGTCAGTGGTGAAAAGCCGGAACAGAAAATGAGGAAAAACCATCATCAGCGTTGCGGCAACGGTGCCGTACAACCCCAGCGAGATCAAGGTGATCTTCACCGTCTGCCGAACCCGGGACATCAGGCCCGCACCGTAGTTGAACCCCGCAACCGGCTGAAACGCCTGAACCATCCCGAACATCGGCATGAACATGAAGATCAGCAGGCGATTGATCGTCCCGTACACCGCGATGGAGACGGCAGTGCCGTAGATCGCCAGCAGGTTGTTGATCAGGGTGGCGATCACGCTGTTGGCGGCCTGGCGGACGAAGATGGGTAACCCCAGCGCCGCGGATTCCCGCATCAGACGAACTTGGGGAATCAGGTGGTGCAGGCGCACCTCCAGACCGCTGCGACCACTGGCGAAGAACCACAGCGCGTACACAAATGAGACGGTCTGGCTGATTGCCGTGGCGATAGCCGCCCCGCGGATCCCCATATCCAGTCCGAAGATGAATATCGGATCAAGGATGATGTTCAGGACCGCTCCAATGAGTATGGTCTTCATGGCGACGGTGGGCTTGCCCTCTGCCCTGAGCAGATTGTTGGCCAGAATGGTGGCTGCCAGCAGCGGGGCGCTGAGCATGATAATTCCGAGGTAGTCTCTGCCGTAGGGAATAACCTCGGCTGTTGCCCCGAAAATTCGCAGTACCCCGTCAAGAAATGTAATCGAGAGAACGGTGAGTATCGCTACCAGTGCCACCGATGCGGTAAACGCAGTGCCGGCGGCGGATGCGGCGGTGTCCCGGCGACGGGCCCCAAGGGCCCGGGAGACGATGGATGCCGTGCCTTGCCCGAGCATCAGAGCAAAGGCCAGGACGATCTGCTGGACAGGAAACGCAATGGCCAGGGCGGCGATTGCTACCGGTCCAGCCGCCTGTCCGACAAAGATCGCATCCACCAGGTTGTACAACGCGTTGATGAACATCGAGAACATCGCCGGCAGGGCCAGGCGGATCAGCAGGGGAAGAATCGGCTCTGTCCCGAGGGCTTCGTCGGTGTGTTTCATCCGAGGTCGTTGAGTACCGGGGTGGATACCAGCGGTGTCGAGACGACTGCGGTTGTGCAGCTGGTGACCCGATGGTTCCCTCGGATCGTTCCGTTACTGAGCAGTTTCAACGGCGTGACCTCCCAATGCAGTCTATCCATTCCCGGGGTTTCCCGCCAGAGCTATCTCCGGACCTGGCCCTCCCGCCGTCACCCGTGCATTGTAAAACTGACAGCCCTGCGCTAAGGTAACGTCATGCCTCTGGGCCGTACCAACCTGCTTGCTTTTGTCATTGCAGTAAGCTTCCTCGTTCCCGTGTTCGCTCAGGGCGAAGGGTCTCCTCGCGCTCACGGCGGTACCATCGATCTGCGAGACCGCGATCTGGCAGCGGAAGTGGTGCCCATCAACGGGGAATGGCAATTTCTCTGGCAGCAGCTTGTCCCTCCGGAACGGCAGTGGCCGGGGTCCCCGGACGACATCTTTCCGGTACCCCGCAGCTGGCATCAGGAGGCTGACGATCCTCGGGGCGTGAGTCTGTACGGATTCGGAACGTATCGGCTGGAGGTTCTCCTGGGTCCCTCAGCGGCTGTTCTGGGGCTGCGGATTCCCCAGATCGGGGCAGCAGCGTGGATCTACTGGAATGGAGTGCTTGTGTATCAGGGGGGAGTACCCGGCACCTCCAGAGCTGAGGAAACGCCGGCGTGGAAACCGGGAACGGTTATCCTGGAGGACCTACGTCAGGTCAACGAATTGCGGGTACTTGTCTCGAACCACCATGACCTCGCTGCGGGTATTCTGGATCCGATCCACATGGGAAACCCGCAGCTGATCTTTGAGGGGCGCCAGGGTGCACTGCTCGGCGGCGTGTTCGTCATCGGGGTGCTGGCGATGATTGGCGTGTACCACCTCTTCCTCTTCGCTTATCGCCCCAGGGATCGCTCGCCGGTCTTATTCGGGATGATCTGCCTGCTGCTGGCGATGCGTGTTCTGGTTACCGGTGAATTCTTCCTGTGGGATCTGCTGCCGGCGGTGGGATTCGAAACGGTGATGAAGATCAGTTACCTTACCTTTTCCATTGCGGTCATGCTCTTTCCCTCGTTTCTCCTGAGCCTCTTCCCGGACCGCAGGTGGCGCTATCTGCAGTGGATCACGTGGTTCCTGGGAGGGCTGTACAGCGTGGTGATTCTGGTAACGCCGGCACACTTCTATACCCGTCTGCTCTTCAGCTTTCAGATGTTCACCCTGGTTGTGGGTATTGCGTTGATCGTGGTCCTGATCGGGGCGATCCGCCGCAGGATGCCCGGTGCGATCCTCTTTCTCAGCGGATTCGGTGTTCTCTTCCTGGCGACGGTCAACGACATCCTGAATACACTGTTTATTATTCGTACCGTTCCGCTGGCCTCACCGGCGCTGGTGGTTTTCATCTTCTTTCAGTCTCTGGTGATCACCAAGCAGTTTGCTGGAGCATTTGCCAGCAGCGAGCGGCTCTCTCACTCGCTGCAACGTTTCGTGCCCAGCGAGTTTCTCGGTTTTCTCAACAAGAACAGCGTGATCGATATCGAGCTGGGCGATCACAGCGAGGAGGTCATGACGGTTCTCTTCCTTGATATCCGTTCGTTTACCAACCTCTCTGAAGCACTGACGCCGGCGGAGAACTTCAACTTCATCAATTCGTTTCTTGGACGCATGGGCCCGATTGTGCGGGCCCATAACGGTTTCGTGGACAAGTACCTCGGCGATGGTCTGATGGCGCTCTTTCCGGGATCTGCCGGGGATGCGGTTGCTGCGGCGGTGGCGCTGCGGGAGGAGCTGCGGCGCTACAACGTGGATCGCGCCAGGGCAGGCTACAGCGCTATTGATTTCGGCGTCGGGATTCACGCGGGAGAACTGATGCTGGGAACAATCGGCGAATCTCTGCGGATGGATGGAACGGTGATCTCCGATACGGTGAATCTTGCATCCCGGCTGGAGACACTGACCAAGGAGTACCATATCGGTATTGCCATCAGCGCCGAGGCGCTGGAGCAGGCGGGGGGGCGCGAAGCCTTCGGTACCAGATATCTTGGTACGGTGAACGTGAAGGGGAAGAGCCGTTCCGTGGCGGTGTTCGAGATTTTCGATGGCGAGGACGACGCTCGCGTGGCGACGATGCGTGACCTCGCTCCCGTGTTCAATCGCGCTATGGAGGCGTTCGAAGCGGATCACCTGGAGGAGGCGGGGCGTCTTTTTGCCGACCTGAGGCAGCGCTTTCCCGAGGATGCCCCCACCGCGCAGTATATGGCGATGCTGGGAGCGTCACTTCTCCTTGGTGAGTGAGGTTCTCCGTCGAGCCATGTGCCTCAAAGCTGCCCTGCAGAGCCGTGACTGTCCGCCGCTGCGTTGCCGGCAACCCAGCCGCTGGCCCAGCACACCTGAAGACTGAAGCCGCCGCTCTGACGATTGAAATCCAGCATATCCCCCAGAACCATCAGCTCCGGGATGGCTCGCAAGCGCATGGTGGTAAAGTCTATCGCTGCGGGATCAAGGCCGCCGCTGGACACCACCGCTTTGTCACTGCCCAGGAGTCCGGTAAACTCGCACGGAGCACCCCGGAGGAGTTCGGTAAGCCGACGCCGCCCCTCCCGGGAGAGAACCGCCAGGGGGGTGGAACCCTGCAACCCCGCCAGCGTGCAGAGAGCCTCCACCAGCCGGCGCGGAACAAGAACCCCCAAGAGCGTCGCCAGGTGCTGCTTGCCCTTGGCGCTGGCGGCGGCCTGGAAGCGTCGATCCAGCTCCTCCCTGGGGTAATCCGGCAGGAGGTCCACCAACAGGCGCAGGCGTCGGGGGTGCCCCTCGGCCAGGTCGCGGATCGACTCGGCGCTGTTCAACGCCAGGGGTCCACTCAAACCGAAGTGGGTGAACAGTAGTTTTCCCCGGCGGGAGAACACGCGCCTGCTGTTGCTCCAGCGCGGGGCGTCCTTCACATCCGCCGGGGCAGCGGTCTCCGGAAGGACCTCGACGTGCAGCGCGGCGTCGCCGATTGCCAGCCCCTGCAGTTCCCGGACCCATTGATCTCTGATTCGCAGGGGAACCAGGGAGGTGTCGGCTGCGCGCATGGGCAGTTTGAGGTCCGTGAGCCACTGCAGTCCCTCACCGGTGGAGCCGGTCTCCGGCCGGGAGGTACCGCCGGTGGCCAGGATGTACTGCCCGGCACGGTACACCTCGCCCCGGGTGGTACTGACTCCCGCCAGGCGGGGTGGATCACCCCGTTGGATTACCAGCTCTCCAACGGCGCGGCCGGTGCGAATCGCCACGTTTCCCTCCTCCATATACCGCACCAGGGCGTCACGAACAGACTTGGCGCTGTTGGTGACTGGAAACACCCGCCCCTCCGCCTCTTCCCTGGTTTCTACCCCGTGGTGCCGGAGAAACTCACGCATGTCCTCGGGGGTGAACCGGGCGAACAGGTTGTGCAAGTGCTTGCCATTGGTCCCGTAACGCTCGGTGAGGACGTGGAGGTTGCTGATCGCGTTGGTGACGTTACAGCGTCCACCCCCGGTAATGAGAAGCTTGTTGCCCAGGGCATTATTCTTCTCCAGCAGAATTACCCTCAGGCCCCGTTCAGCGGCGCGACCGGCGGCGAACATTCCTGCGGGGCCCCCGCCCACCACCACCACGTCCCAGTCTGCATCTTTGGTCATGAGCGTGCCGGAACCGGGTCGAAGGCGAGGCCGGAGCGCAGCAGCGAACTGAGCTCCCGCAGGATCTTTCGCGACGCCACCTGATACCCCGCCGGGTCGTGGAGAATGGCCAGCCCGAAGAAGTGGCTCAGCCCCATCAGGACATTTCCGGTAAGCCAGGGGTCATCAAGACGGAACGCCTCACGGCGCTTGGCGTAGCCCCGGGCGAAATCGTCGTAGTACTGCCGGACAGCCTCAGGGGTGACAAACTCGGCCTCACGGACGATGTTGTAGCAGCTCGGATCGACGTTGCTGATGTAGAACGCGAAGAGGACCATTCCCTGCAGCTCCCGTTCCAGACGATTGAGCTCGCTCTTGAGGTTGGTACTGATGAAGAGCCTGATCTGGTGGCTGATCGTCTCGATCACCACCTCCATGAACTGCTCCTTTCCGGGGAAATAGTTATAGAACGTCCCTACGCCAAACCCGGCGGACTCGGTGAGGCGGTAGATATTCATACCGTGGAATCCGGTCTTCCCGAGAATCTCCTTACCGTTGGTTATGAGTTTCTCCCTGGTGGAGGTCTCCAGACGCAGGGGCAGGGGGCGAACTTCAAGGTCGAATACCTGATCCCAGTCCGGCGGGTCCGCCTGATAGACGCCGTGGCAGAGCAGATCGGTGATTACCTCTACGGTAGCCTGCAGGCTGTGGTAGGTGCGGCGGAAGGCGATAAAACGAATCCCCGCCATGATGAAAATGACCTCGCCGGTGGTGAGGGTGTGTCCAAGGATCGCTGTCAGCTGACGCTCGTAGAGCTGGTTGATTCGCCGTTCGTAGTCGAAGTATCGATACTGACCCTCCCGGAAAATCAGGGTCAGGTCGCGGTGGGTATCAGTCAGCTCAAAAACGATCCGGCACAGTCGCGCCACCCCGGCTGGTCCGGTCACGCCGGCCATATCCTGAAGCGCCTCCGAGAGGACCCGGTAGTAGGTTTCAAGGATATCCAGAAAGATCTCCTCCTTGGAGGAGAA
>SKHA01000036.1 GCA_007117185.1 Spirochaeta sp.
AAATCATCGGCGGAGGTGCGAAAGATCGCCGGCAGGCGCCCGACGTTCAGCAGCTCCTGCAGATCGTGGGTTCGGCCGTCCAGGGTCATCGTGCCGGTGACCGTTTCCGGCTGACTGCCCCGGTGAGCATCTGGCCCCCAGACCGCCGTTGCAGTGATATCGATGCGCTGCTCCTCTGAACCCGAGCTGGCGACCACTGTTTGTGGCGTGGTGATCTCAACGGTGAGGGGTGTCCGGGCGGTAACGGCTACCCGCAGCGCCCCGGAGATTTCCGGAGCACTTCCCCCGGGTGGGGTGAAGCTGTCCCAGGTGTACTGCGCCGCCCACCCTGTTCCGCCTGCCGCCCCCGGGGTGATCGCCAGGGTCTGCCCCAGTGCCGGTCCGGCCAGGTAGTAGCGGATTACCATATCGATCAGGCTCATCACTCCGCCGGCCATCTCATCGTAGCTGTCGGAGACGCCATCCTCTTCCATCGTTGCCAGCAAATCCTCCAGCGTTCTCTCCTCGGCACCGCCGCCGGTTATGCTGAACGTGAAGGTGCCGGAGACGCTCTCGGGCTCGTCGTCGTCAAGTACCGGCTGGCTGCCGGCGGGCCACGTGGCGGAAATCCCATCCAATGAGACGGAAGACACCGTGTCATGCTCTGCGAGGGTGAGTGTGCCGGAAGCGGTGATCTCCGCTCCCGTGTCCCCCGAGGTCTCCCGGAAGCCGATGGTAATGGTACCCGTAGCCGCGAACTCTTCCCCCGGGGGAGCGTACTGCGAGAGGGTGAGCTCCCAGCCCTGATCTGAGCCGGATACCGTGGCTGTGGAAACAGAAGCATCAAGGAGCTGCAGCGCCGGAAGAACCATGTCCTCCATCAGGCCACCCATCACCTCTCTGGCCTGGATGGTGGGGCCGTCACTGCCGCCGCCGCCGTTTCCTCCTGATGGTTGAGGACTGAAAAGGGCATCGCACCCGCTGGTGATCAGCAGGAAACTTGCGATGAACAACGCAGCGAGAACGGTCACGATTGTAGGTTTGGTCACGATACACCTCCCGTTTAACAGGAGTGTAGCGCCGGAGCAACGGTGGTGCGTCCCAGATTACATTCTGGAACGTCGTTCTTACGGGAAGACGGTGGGATGCCAGGGGTTCAGCGGTCAGATACCCTGGCGATCGCGTCAATCTCCACCGCCGCCCCACGGGCCAGAGCGCTCACCTCAACGGTGGCTCGGGCAGGGTAGGGCTCCGAGAGAAACTCGCCGTACGCCGCGTTAACCGCGGGAAAGTCGGCGATATTGGTGATGTAGATGGTGGTGCGCAGGACCTCTTCAAGGGACGACCCCGCCGCCTCCAGCACCGCCTGCAGGTTCTGCATGCACCGCCGCGTCTGCTCACCCGCCTCGTCGCTGACAAGCTTCGCCGAAGCGGGATCCAGCCCCAGTTGCCCGGAGCAGTAGACCATCCCATCCAGTACCACTGCCTGGGAGTAGGGCCCCACAGGGTCGGGGGCGTTGGTGGTTGAAACGCTCTGTTTTCTGTTCATGTGTCCTTTGTCGGCATCCCGGCAGGCGGTCTGAACAGCCTTCTCTCGGAGGCCGAACTGTGGTATATTTATGACTGTAATGATCGGCTTTGCGATCCTGGCGGCATCAACAAAGCTGACTCGACGATACCTGGCGGTGGTGCTGTGCGCTCTCCTTTCCGTTATGGTAGCGGTCGAAGCGCACGGGCAGTCTCCGGAGTTGATCGATGCGCTGCTTGAAACGGACTACATGACCCATCGTGACGCCGCAGCGCTTATCGCGGTGGTGTCTGCAGTTCCCGCCCGGCCGTCATCCCGGATTCGGGACGACGCTGCAGATCAACCGATCACCGTTGGCCAGTACTCCCGGCTTCTTATGCGCACATTCAATATTCCCGGTGGGGTACTCTTCCGGTTGACCGGGCTTCCCCGGTACGCCGCCCGGGACCTGGCGTTTCGCGGGATTATTCAGGGAGACCTCTATCCCGGTGCGTCGGTTTCAGGTCAGCACGCCCTGCGCAT
Organism: Spirochaeta sp.; assembly: GCA_007117185.1. Lineage (GTDB taxonomy): Bacteria > Spirochaetota > Spirochaetia > DSM-27196 > Alkalispirochaetaceae > Alkalispirochaeta. The sequence goes on from SKHA01000036.1 coordinate 2,030, forward strand.
CCTGGGGCGCGTGCTGGAGCTCCGCGAGCGGGGGGCGCTGTAGTGGCCACGATCCGGGTTTCGAAACGTAACGGGTGGGTGCGCGTAGTTGCGGCCCTTTCAGGAGCTCTGACGATCGTTCTCGGTTTGCCTGTTCTCCATGCTGTGGACACCTCCTGGGGTCTTGCCCTGGATGGTAACGCGGTGACCGCACTGGAAGACGCACCGCCGGAAGCAGGGGGTGCTGTCACCGGGTGGTTGCGGTCGCGTGTGGTGCTCAGCGGTGACCCTGTGGCGCCGCGAAGGTTTCTCGATCTTGCCCTGCAGGGTCGTTTTCAGTACACCTCGGATCTGCAGTTCCTTGATCTGGAGACGCTGCGACTACGGGGCCAGTGGGACGCAATCGCCGGGACAGACGGTGTCCTGCGCACCCAGACAGGGCGCTTTCGGGTTGTTGATCGCAGTTCTGCGGTGCTGGACCACCCCCTTGATGGTGCCGGTGTTGATCTCAGCTGGCGATCCCTGAGGGTGAGCGCCACCGCAGGATACTCGGGGTGGCTGCTCAACGCGGTATCCCGGGTGCGCATGACCGATCAGGATGTTCTGGACCAGCAGAACGAAGATCTTCATTTTGCCCCCGGGCGGATCATCGGCATCGCCCGCATCTCCCTTCCCGAGTTTATGCGCCGGCAGACATTTGATCTGGAGCTGACCGGTCAGCGGGATCTTCGTGATGCTGCCGCGGCAGACCGCCTGGACACGGGGTACTTGACGATTGCTCTTACCGGGCCGGTGGTGCCCCGGGTGTATTACGATGTGGTCGTCACCGCCATGGCGGCTGCCGATGAGATGACGCCTGCCGCCCACGCTCGCGGTTCCTTCTGGATAACAGGCGGCGCTGCGGTGCCGATGAGGGTCAGCGCATCAGTGGGGTGGGCCTCCGGGCGCAGTGCCGTCACCGCACCGTTTGTGCCAATTACCCGCGATGCGGTAGGCAGTATTCTCTTGTTGCCGGTGCAGAACGTGGTACAGGGCCAGCTTGCCCTCAGCGTGCGCCCGGCGTCATTCCTGCAGGTCTCAACTGACGCTACCGTGTTTCTCATTGGCTCGTCACGGTTACCGGACCTCGCTGGTGTGAATCCCGCAGCCGAAAGCGGTCTGATCGGCGCGGAGTTGACCGGTCGGATGGCCATTCGCCCCACCAGCGACCTTGGTGTCGGAGTGACCGCGGCATCCTTCTTTCCGGCTACCGGCTCCTGGGGCATCTTCAACGAGGGTGTCACCAATCAGGCTCGACTGGGGGTGGAGGTATCCCTGGGTTTATGAATACAAGGGTGAACCCGAAGCTGGCCATGCGGGTTGCCGCGGTCATTGTTATGGCGGTGATTTTCCCCGTTCGGGTCTACAGCCAGAGCGAACCAGATGCAACCGCTGTGGTGACCGCCGCCTCAGGTTCGGTGGACGTACGCCTGCAGGACGGCGGTTCATGGAGTTCAGTGCAGGTGGGAGAGATCCTGCCGGTAGGTGCTGCAATATCCACCGGATTTGACGGCCGCGCCATCCTGGAGATCGGTGACGTTACCCTTCAGGTACGCCCCCTCACTCGGCTGCAGATCGATGTCTTGCTGCAGCGCGACGGCGAGCTTCGCGGCGAGTTCTCTCTGCCGGTGGGGCGTATTCGCGCCGATATCCGCACGTCCGATGGGTCCCGCAGCAACATTCAGGTGCGTAGCCCCATGGCCGTAGCAGGGGTGCGTGGCACCGGGTTCGAGTTTGACGGTGTAAACCTGCAGGTGGACACCGGAACGGTGGAACTGGTGAACCGCTTCAATGAG
>SKHA01000311.1 GCA_007117185.1 Spirochaeta sp.
CGTCTGGAAGTGGCGGAGAAATCGCTCCGGGATCAGGCGATCCGTGCTCCCATAGCCGGGTTCATCGCCAGCAGGGGTGACAACGTGAGCCGGGGCAACTCGCTGTCCCGAGGCGCCGTGGTTGCCAGAATCGTAGACCTGAGCTCTCTTGAGGTGGAGATCGGCGTGGGAGAGCGGGAGCTTCGGTTTGTGGCCACCGGTGCCCCGGCGCTGGTCCACGTCCCGGGGTGCGGTGAACAGCGCTATCAGGCGCAGGTGCGTACCATCGCCGCCGGTTCCAGCGCCAGAACGGGGAGCTTCCCCGTCGTCGTAGGGTGGGAAAACAGTTGTGAACGGGTGCGGTCAGGTATGAGTGCCTCCGTCCGCATCGTTGCGCAGGATGGAAATCCCCAGATTATTGTTCCCGGCGTCTCTGTGCGAAGGGATGCCGATGGAACGTTTGTGTACGTCCCCGAGTCCACCCCGGAGGGAACCACCGCACAGCGACGTTCCGTTGTGGTGGGCGAGCGCCTCGGTGAGCGGGTTCAGGTCCTGCAGGGGCTGCAGGAGGGAGACGTGGTCCTCACCACCGGGGTTACCACGTTGCGCCCGGGTGATCCCGTGGAGGTCACGATCATTGGAACCTCAGGAGAAGTGCTGTGACGATCGGGCAATTCTCCGTTCGTAACCCCGTCCTGATCAATCTGGGGATGATTTTTGTTCTCATCGCCGGCTTCTTCAGTTTGAGTCGGCTGCCCCAGGAGCAGTTCGCCGAGGTTCCATTCTATTTTGTCAATATCGTCGTTCCCTACCCCGGCGTCTCCGCTGAGGATATCGAACAGAGTGTCACTGTCCGGATCGAGAACGAAATGTCCGGGCTCAACCAGCTCAACGAGATTCAGTCGGTAACCACAGACGGCCTCTCCCGGGTGACGCTGCAGTTTGACCAGGATATCAGCGATCGGCAGTTTCGCGAGGCTTTTCAGGAGGTGCAGAACCGCTTCACCAACCTGAGCCTGCCCGCCGGGACGCTTCAACCGTCCATTTCGGAGTTCTCCACCAACGACTTTCTCCCGGTTATCGAGGTGGTCCTCCACGGCGGTGCTGACTACGGTGAGCTGAACCTGGCGGCCCGCACCCTGCAGGAGCGACTGCGGGGCATTCGCGAGGTCTCAGGGGTGACTTTAGTAGGCTCCCGGGACCGGCAGATCCAGGTGGAGCTGGACAGGACGAGAATGGAGTCCCTCGGCATCTCATTGAACGAGGTGACCAACGCGATCCGAGGCCAGAACATCACCGTTCCCGGTGGGACCCTGCGCACCTCCAGCCGAGAGTTCCTGCTCCGGACCGTTGGCCAGCGGGAGACGGCTGAGCAGTTTCGAGGGATCGTGATTCGCGACGGTGGAGCGTCTTCCCAGGGGTTGATCGTCCTTTCCGACGTGGCCGCTATCAAAACGGGATTTGACCTGGATGGAACCACAGCCCGCTTCAACGGTGAAGAAGCGATCACCCTGCGGGTGGCAAAGATTCCCGGCGGCAGCTCTATCGATATCGTTGACGGGGTGAATCGGGAAGTTCAGCGCTTTTCCAGCCTGCTGCCTGACGGTGTATCGGTCTCCTTCGTCAACGATTCGACGTTCCAGATTCGGGACAGTCTGGACGTTCTCGTCTCCAACGCGATCTTCGGGCTGGCATTGCTTGTTCTTATCTTGCTGATCTTCGTTGGTGTTCGCAACGCGATCATGACGGCGATCGGTATTCCCATTACCTTTGCCCTTACCTTTATCACCCTGGACTTTCTGGGAGAAACCCTCAACGGCAACACCCTCTTCGGTCTGGTTCTGGTTCTTGGCCTCATTGTTGATCACGCCATCGTAATCGTTGAGAACAGTTTCCGGTTGCAGCAGGAGCTGGGGATGTCCCGGCACGACGCGGCGATCAAGGGGGTGAATCAGGTGATCGTTCCGGTGATCGCCGCGACCCTCACCACCGTGGCCGCCTTTATGCCCCTTACCCTCCTTCCCGGAATCATCGGTCGTTTCCTCCGGGTGGTTCCCATCACCGTCAGTATCGCCCTCATTGCTTCAACCTTCGAAGCAGCGGTATTCTTGCCCTCCCACTTTGCGGACTGGCCCGGCAAGACCCGGCAGAAGAAGCGGGACGGGATCTTCGTCTCCCTCCGTAACGGGTTTCGACGCCTTCTTGACACGCTGTACGGTCGGCGTGGCCTGGTTGCGATCGGGGCGCTACTGGTGGTTATCCTGGTTTTCTCCCGAATCGGAACGATTGAGCAGAACCTCTTTTCCTCCGAGGACGCCTCGCTCTTCTATGTGGAGATCGAGTTGCCCCCAGGGAGCCCCATCGAGCGCACCGACGCGGTGGTGCGGCAGTTCGAGAACAGTCTTCTGCCCCTGGTGGGCAACGGCGAGGTCCTGGCGGTGAACTCCTTTGTGGGGTTTCAGGGCAGTCAGTCCGAGAACGTCCGTCAGTCCAACGTGGCTCAGATCGTGGTGGACCTGGTGGAGGTTAAAGAGGGGCGGACCCGCTCCGTGACCGAGGTGATGGACGAGGCCCAGCAGATGACACGGATGATTCCCGGCGCGGAAGAGGTTCGCTTCCGGAAGCAGCAGGGCGGCCCCCCCACGGATGCGCCGGTGGTGTTTCGTCTCTTTGGTGACAGTTTCGAGGAGTTGCGCCGGGTCACCGTAGCGATGCAGGATCAGCTGGCGGAGTATCCCGAGCTGTTCAACATCCGCAGCAACCTGGATGAGGGAACTCCGGAGATTCGTGTCAGAATCGACGAGGATCGAGCCGCTGAGTTCGGCCTCAGTACCCAGCTGGTAGGGCAGTACATCCGCGGTTCCTTTGATGGGGTGGTGGCCGGAACGGTGTTCGCCGACAACGAGGAGACTGATGTTATCGTTCGCTACGCCCGCAATGGAGCGGCCTCAATTGAAGAGTTGACCCAGCTCAGCATTCCCACTCCCGACGGTCGACGAATCCCCTTCAGCGCAGTGGCATCCCTGGAAGAGGGCGCCTCAATCAGCGCGATCCGGCGGATCGACGGAAGCCGGGAGGTGACCATCGAGGCGGACGCCTTTGTCGCCAGCGGTGTTCCAGGGATCAACAGCGCGGTTCAGCAGCGGTTCTTCGACGAGCTGCAGGAGGCGAACCCCGGAGTGACCCTGGACGTGGGCGGGCAGTTTGCAGAGTTTGCCAACATCCTTCGGGATATTCTGCAGGTATTCGTGATCGGACTGCTTCTGATCTACATCATCCTGGCAACCCAGTTCAACTCGTACTCGCAGCCCCTTCTCATTCTTCTGACCGTCCCCTTCGCGTTTGTCGGGGTGGTCCTCTTTCTGCTGATCTCAAGCACCCCCCTCTCGACGACGGTGATCTACGCCACGGTGGCGCTGGCGGGGATCGCGGTTAACGATACAATTGTGCTGGTCTCATTCGCCAACGAGTCGCGTCGGGATCACGGTCTGGCCCCTGGTGAAGCGGTGGTGTCCGCAGCTGAGACCAGGCTGCGACCGATCCTGCTCACCTCGCTGACGACGATAGCAGGGTTGCTGCCTACGGCGTTGGGCATTGGCGGAACCTCGGTGGTATGGGGTCCCATGGCGAGTACCATAATCTTCGGGCTGATCTTTTCTACCATAACCACCCTGATTATCGTTCCCAGTTTCTACGGTCTGTTATACGACCGGGCGAAGCGGGACGCACGACGGCAGCGACGCCGGGACAGGCGGGAGGCGAAGCGGAACGCCCGACAACAGGCGGCAGGTGGTGCCGAGGAACGACGGGGAGCATGATGAACAAACAAACAATGTTGCGTGCCCTTGTGGCGTTGGTGCTGTTCACCGGTGTGGCCGCCGCCGCAGCCGGTGAGGAGTTGACGGTTCAGATGGTGGTTCAGGGTGTTCTGGAGTCGGATACCGGTGTGCGATCCTCACAGAACCGGGTTCTTCAGGCGCAGGAGCGGTACCGCCTGGCCCTGACCGGGACGCAGCCGCGTCTGGATCTTGAGGTGCGGCCGTATTCCCGGGATCAGCGACGGGTCCCCGGAGGAACCGGTGGAACGACAGTTGACACGGTGACCCAGAGCGTCGGCGCGGGTCTGCAGCTCACCCAGCGGCTGCCCACCAGCGGGGTGTTGAGCGCCGGACTCGATTACGGTATTGAGTTACAGGGCGGGGACGCGGCGACAGAGTGGCGTCAGGTACCCCAGGTCTCCTTTTCCTGGAACCAGCCCCTCTTCGGCGGGGGGGAGCTGATCGGAACCCGGGTCTTCCAGGCGGGGTTGCGCAATACCGAGATCGGGCTGGAACTGGCTCGCCTCCAGGATCGGCAATCCCGCAACGGGGTGATCAGGGAGGCGCTGCAGTTATTTGTGCAGGTGGCCAATCTGCGCAGCACCGTGGAACTTCTGGAGGCGACCATCGCGCTGCTTGGTGAGCAGCTCGCCTCTGCGGAGCTTGATCGACAGCAGGGCCTCATCTCCGACACCGCCCTGCTGTCGCTGCAGGTGACCCTTAACGGCCGCCGGGAGGCGCTCTTCTCCACGCAACTGCAGCTGCTGCAGGTTGAACAGCTGCTGGCCCGTACCATCGGCCGAAACACCCTGGAAGGGGAGCAGCTGGCGGGAGAACTGCCGGCTGTGGATCTTGCTGTTGATCTTTCAGGAATCGAAGGCGCCGCCGGACTGACCGAGGTCGTCCAAGAGAACCCAGTGCTGGGCTCCCGGGAGCTGGCAATTGAGCAGGCAGAGCGGACCATTACGGTGAACAGCGCCGCTGACCGGCCATCCCTGACGGTATTTGCCCGGGCCCAGCCGGTCTATTCCTCGGTGCGGCCCGAGAGGGACTCCTTCGGTGCGTCCTTTCCGGATCTCTTCGCGGACGACGCCGGGGTTCAGTCTACCCTGGGGGTGACCCTCACGGTACCGCTGCTTACCGGTCAGCAACGGGAGTATCGCCAGCGGATCGATGAACTGTCCCGGCAGAGCGCCGTTCTTGAGCGGAGCGACGCCGAGCGGGTTCTGGCGAATCAACTGCGGACCCTTTTAACCAGTCGGCGCTTCCTTGAGCAGCGTCTGGGGCTGATCGACACGGACCTGTCCTACGAGCGCCAGCGGGTGGCCAACGAGCAGACCCTTCTGGACGCAGGAGTCAGTACGGAGCTACGCCTGCGGGAAGTGCGTCTGGATCTGCGATCCCGGGAAAACGAACGGCAACGGGTGACTGGCGAGCTGTTTCTCAACAGCCTGGAGATCCTCACCGTTCTCGGCGATGATCTCGCCGCGAGAGTCGCCCCGTAGCATCCCCCCGCTGCTGACCGCTGTTGCTGCCGCTATTCCGGCAGCAGCAGCAGCTGCAGGCGCTGCTCCGGTTTGAGGTAGCGGCGCGCCACATCCTGAATGTCTTCTGCGGTGAGCGCCTCAATCAGATCAGGAAACTCCAGAATCGTCTCCAGAGGTCGTCCGTGTTCAATAGCGAACTGTAAATTGGCCAACCAGTAGTCGTTGTCCCGAATGGACTGCCGGAGGGTTTCCCGTTGTTGCGCTTTTACCCGCTCCAGATAGTCGTCCCGGACTGGACGGGTTCGCAGGTCTTCCACCACCCTGAGGGCACTGTCGATCAGTTCATCGCTTCGCTGCGGGTCCATCCCGAAGAAGATCTGCATGAACGCCCGTGGGATGGGAAACCGGTTTCGCCAGCCGGCGGCGCCCACGCCGTAGGTTCCTCCTGCTTCTTCACGAATCGTTTCCCGCAGTACGATCGTTGCCACATCGGCCAGGCTGTTGAAGCGGTGGTTTTCTTCCCGTGACCAGTTGTACTCGGACTGGAAGATGATTCCCACCTGCGCCACCGGTTCGCTGCCGGCACGAATGATCTCCGTCACCGCCGTTTCGGGGTATTCGAAGTTGTTGTCCCGAACCGTTTCCACGAAACCGGCCGTACCGGAACCGGGTATTGATCCCAGGTAGCGTTCCGCCAGATCCGCGGCGACATCCAGGGTGACGCTGCCGGTTATCACCAGGATAAAATCAGCGGGATCGGCGAATCGCTCTGCAAACACCTGCTCAAGTGCAGGGACGGTCACCGTGGTGAGTCGCTGCGGACTGATCGGGCCCAGCCGGGGATCCCCGGCGGCGTAGAGTTCCTGAAACCTGCGGGAGAACTGTCCTTGCGGCGAGGCCATTGCCCCGGAGATCGACTGCAACGTGCTCCTGCGCACCGTTTCCAGCGCTGAGGTATCAAAACGCGGCTCGGTAAAGAGGAGAGAGATCATCTGGAAGAGTACTTCCAGATCCGCCCCCCTGGCGGCCCCGCGAAATCCTTCGGAGGTGAGACTGATCCGGGTGGTCAGGTCCACCGAGCGCCCGGAGAGAAAACGCTGCAGCTGGGACGCGCTGAACGCGCCCAGCCCGCTTTCCTGAAGTACTGACGGAGCGAGGCGGGCGGCGGTGACCAGCGGTTCATCCACCAGGGACAGTCCACCTGGACTGAACCCGGAGACGAGAATCTCATCTTCCCGGAAATCTGTTTCCTTGATATAGACCCGCATCCCGTTCTCCAGGAGGAGCTCGGTGGTACCAACCGCCTGGTGCTCCTGTCGGGAGACGACTTCACCCCGGGGGGGCTCCACCGGAATGAGGGTGGTGATCGACTCAGTGTCGTCCGGGGGATCGAGATCGGCAACCCGGGCCTGTTCAATCGCAACACGAAATACCCGATCGTCCGGCAGGGAGCCGCCATCATCGCGCAACCCTGCCAGGATCACAACGTCGTCGTCATCAGATCCGCCGGCAAAGCTGCGGGCCGTCGCCGAGACTTCGGCGATCTCTATCCCCGGCAGCAGCCGTTGATACAACTGGTACTCCCATTCGATTCCCGGTACCGGCTCTCCCTGGGTCCAGTGACGAACCAGCTCATCGGCGAGGGTGGCCGAAGGCTGGTTGCGGGCGTTGACCCACGCCTGCTCCATTGATTGAAGGAATCGCGCCCGGGCCCGGGCCAGCTCAGACTCCAGGACGCCGAAACGGAGCCCCCGTTCGAGCTCGGTGCTGAGCAGGGCCAGCGCCTCGGGAGCCATCCCGTCCCGAGCTGTGGCCGAGGCGACAGTTATCTCGGTGTCCCTGACGAAGCGGCTCCAACCCACCCCCGCGGATATGATCGGCCCATCCGGGTCACGGGCCAGTTCCCGCAGACGTTCGTTCATGATCGACGCGTACAGTGAACGTACCAGCATCTGCCGATAGTCTCTCTCGGTGCGGAACGGCAGCGGGTCCTGGAGGCGATACAACGCTACCGTGTTTCGGGTCGCTTCCCGATCCGAGGCGACGCTGATTCGGGTACCCGCTATCCGCGGTACAGAAAAATAGTCCCGCTGAAGCGCTGCGTCCGGGGTGGGGATACCGCCGAGATGCACCCTAATCAGCCGTTCAAGTTCCGCTGCCGGCAGGTCTCCTACCGCGATGATCGCCATGTTGTCCGGGCGGTACCAGCGGGTGTAGTAGCCGATCAGGTCCTCCCGGGACGCGCTGCGGACTACATCCATCTCACCGATGGGAAGGCGACTGGCGTAGTGCGAGTCTTCCAGCAGGACGGGAATGTGTTGATCGAGTATCCGCGCTTGAGCGCCCCGACCACGACGCCATTCCTCCACGATCACCCCCCGTTCGCTCTGGATCTGTGCCGGTTCAAAGGTGACTGCAGAGGCCCACTGCTGGAGTACCCGGAAGCCCCGCTCAAGGGATGGTCGATCATCTGCGGGCAGGTCAAGTTTGTAGACCGTCTCGTCAAAACTGGTGTATGCGTTTATGTCCGGACCAAACCGGATTCCCAGACTCTCCAGGTAGGAGACAAGCTCACCCTCGGGAAACTCTTCGGTCCCGTTGAACGCCATGTGTTCCACAAAGTGGGCCAGCCCCTGTTCGTGCTCTTGCTCCTGCACGCTTCCCGCGTTGACCACCAGCCTCAGAACCACCCGTCCCTCCGGCCAGCCATGGGAGCGGACGAAAAAGTCCATGCCGTTCTCCAGGGTTCCCTGACGAACATCCGGGGCCAGGGGTAGAGACTGCTCCCGCTGCCCTGCTGCGGGGAGCAGTGCCGTCGTGAGAAACAGGATGATGATCACCAGTACCGTCGTTCGCTTCATGGACAAACGATACGTGCTTTTCAACGAAAGGTCCACGATCACTGGAGAACAGATCGTCGAAAAAGGTTGACAAAAAAGAACAGGTAATATATACCTATAAACAGGTAGGAAATAAGGTAATATGTTGACCCGGAAAGTTCGCTACGGAGTACGCGCCCTGACCGTTCTTGCCTCGCGGCAGACAGAGACGATTCCGTTGCGGGAACTGGCGGAACAGTTCCACATTCCCAGGAAATACCTGGAAGTGATCATGGTGGAGTTGCGCAACGCTGGACTGGTCCACAGCACCCGTGGCAAGGGAGGAGGGTATCAGCTGTCAAAAACGGCAACACAGATCACACTCGCCGAGATCGTGCAGGTTCTGGACCCGGAGCTGCTGTCCCGGGGGGTGGATGGTGCGGAGCACCATATAGCACCGGAAGGGCCGGTATGGCAGGAAATGGAGAGTCATCTGCGTGGGTACCTGGATGATACCACTCTGTCCCGGATAGCGCTGCTGTGGAGCAGTCGTCATGAACCCCTGGTTTACAGCATCTGAAGCAGAAAGAAGGAGGAGAGAAGATGAGTTATCGATTTGAAACACTGGCCCTGCACGCAGGACAGGTCAAAGACAACAACAGCCCCAGTCGTGGCGTTGCCGTCCACCGCACCACGGCGTACAATTTTCGGGATGCCGAGCACGCGGCCAATCTGTTTGCCCTGAAAGAGCTGGGCTACATCTATACACGGCTGCAGAACCCCACCCAGAACGTTCTGGAGGAACGCCTTGCCGCCCTTGACGGTGGTGCCGCCGCCCTGGCTCTGGCCTCGGGGACCAGCGCGGTCTACTATTCCATCATCAATCTGGCCCGGGCCGGCGATGAGATCGTCTCATCGCGATTTCTCTACGGTGGGACCTACACCATGTTCAACGATATCCTGCCGCAGTACGGAATCACCGTCCGCTTCGTGGACCCACTGAACCTGACCGAACTGGAAGGAGCGATCACCCCAAAGACCCGGGCGATCTTCCTGGAGACGATCGGTAACCCCACCCTGGTGGTACCGGATTTTGAGGCGATCGGTGAGATAGCCGCCCGGCATCGCCTGCCGGTGATCGCTGATGCGACGTTCACCACCCCGGCGCTCTTCCGTCCCCTGGAGCACGGCGTGGATATCTCGGTACACAGTTTAACCAAGTGGTTGGGCGGACACGGTTCGGGAATCGGTGGAGCGGTGGTGGACAGCGGCCGGTTCAATTGGGACGACCCGAAGTTTGTCAACCTGGTGGAGCCCGACGGCAGCTACCACGGATTGCGCTACGCCTACGACCTGGGAGACCTGTCTCCGCTGGCCTACATTCTCCGCATGCGCCTGGTACCACTGCGCAACCTCGGCGCTGCGATCAGTCCTGATAACGCCTGGATCTTCCTGCAGGGGTTGGAGACGCTGCCGCTGAGAATGGAACGGCACAGCGAGAACGCAGCTGAGGTTGCCCGCTTCCTGCAGACCCACCCACAGGTTGACTGGGTATGGTATCCCGGGCTTGAAGGTACCGCCGGGTACGAAAACGCCCGGAAGTACCTCAAAAACGGCTTCGGCGGCATGGTCACCTTCGGAATCAAGGGGGGGCGCCCAGCCGGAGAGAAGTTCATCAACGGTCTCGACCTGTTCAGCCACGTGGCCAACGTTGGTGACGCCAAGAGTCTGGCGATTCACCCGGCGAGCACCACCCACAGCCAGCTTACTGAGCAGCAACAGCGGGCGGCGCAGCTGCCGCCGGAACTGGTGCGGCTCTCCATCGGTCTTGAGCACATCGAAGATATTTTGCAGGATCTTTCGGCAGGGTTCACCGCAGCGAAGAGCTGACCCGGAGGTTGCCGTCGGTGTCCACCGCGCAGTAGTTCTCCTGCTGCACGGCTGTTTCACCGGCAAAACGGTAGGCACACAGGAGCCCTCCCCGGGCGATGCTGTAGTCCAGGCAGGCCACCCGGGATGCCAGGGGAGCCGGTTGCCCGCTGAGCCAGTAATGACCGAGGAAGATGAGCCGTCTGTCCTGGTATCCCGGCAGGTGGCTCATCATCCACGGGTCTACCGGCATCGACCCCAGCTCGGTGTCGGCAGGCGGCATTGCCACGTCTTTCATCGTCAGGGACGCGGGTTGGTTGTTCAGCCACCAGCGAACCCTGGTCTTGCGCCGCCTGGTGCCATCCTTGTCAACGTAGAATCTGTCGCCCCGCAGGGGCATCTCCACCCCCTTCAGTAGAATCTCCACGCTGCGACTTTCCCGGTACTCCCCGTATGCGCTCCGATACAGCGCCTCGTCGTCAAGAAGTACGAGAGGGTCCGCGGCGATATCCGCAACGGCCTGCTCTTCCCAGGCGGCGTGAACCACGATGATCCGATCATCACGGTAATACAATGGCAGAGAGCGCATCCACGCCAGGTCTGCAGCCAGCTCTGGTGTGGGAGAGGCGTTTCCCAGAGGGTCCATTCCGTACTGTTCCAGGGTTGCAGCGTGCTGCCGCCGATGAACCGTTGAGTGGGTTCGCAACCAGTCGCCCCGGCCGTCAGGAGTGTGCCAGGTGATCGCGTTATACTCATGATTTCCCATCACCGCCACGGCGCTTCCCCTGGCCACCATTTTCCGGACCAGGGCGACTGTCTCACGTATGTGAGGGCCTCTGTCGATGTAGTCGCCCACAAACAGTACCCGCCGCGTCTGCCCGGGGTACTGCCAGACACCATCATCTTCCCGATATCCCAGGTGGTGCAGAAGCGCAGTTAGCGGAATTAAATGACCATGAACATCACCAATAATGTCGAACACCCTTGCAATTGAAGGGCAGGTGGCGAAGAATTTCAAGGGTATGCCGTGGCAGCGTTTTATTGATCACATTCCTCAGGGCGTAGCAGTCATTGAGGACGGAAATGCCTTCACTCGGGTCAACGATCAGTTTCGAGCACTCTTCGGCACGGACTGGGGGACGACCCTGGACGATCTGATACACCATGCCGGCCTGCACTCCGTCGCCGCGGAGTTGAAGGCAGGTCTCAAGGTGACGGTTACAGCTCTTGCGGGAAAGCCCGGTCACTACACACTGCATCACGTTCCCATGGACGAATCCCGGGCGCTGCTGATCTGTTCGGTGATGGAAACGGAGGCCCTTCAAGCGTGCCGGAGCCTTATCGCCGCGCTCCTGCAAACCGGGGACGGAGCGGTCTTCGCGGTGGACAGCGCCGGATATGTCACCCACTGCAATGCCGCCGCAGCGTCGGTGATCCGCGACGATGTGAACGAGATCACCGGAGAACCGATTCGGGATCTCCTCTCCCTTCGCTATCGTGACAGACCGCTCCCGGTGCAGACGCTGCTGGACCGGGCCATGCGCGATGGCGGGACGATCTCGGCGATGGGGGACGTATCGGTTGTGACCCGGCACGGAACGGTGACCGCAGGAATCTCCGTCACCCCTGTGGCCGACTCGGGTGCCGCGGTCATTCTGATTCGGGACATGGAAGAACACCTGCGCATGCGTGAGGAGTTTCGTTCGTTACAGCACGCCAATAACGTCGTTCGCGCCGCCGGGGCTCTGGCGGCGGATCTGGGTGACAAGCTTACCGCATTGCAGTCGGATCTGGAGCTCTTTGTCCGTCAGGAAGGACGGCAGCACAGTGATGCCGTCATCAGCCGGATCAACCGGGTGGTTGAACGTTTTCAGCGGTTTACCAGAGGCTCTGATCCCATCCCGGCGTCGGCTACAGCGCTAACCGATTCCATTATGGACGTGGTGGACCTGGCGCTGTACGGGTCTCCGGTTCGCTCGACCTTTGCGCTTGATGCGCAACTTAGCCGGGAAGCGAGTACTCCTGAGGGGTTCGGGCAGGCTCTGTACAATGTGGTTGTCAACGCGGTGGAGGCGATGTCCGGAGAGGGGGTTCTTCACGTAGAGGGAAAGATCCTGAACGGTACCGCCCGTCGCCTCCAGGTGACCGTTCGTGACGAGGGACACGGGATCGATCCGGCCCTCGTTCCGGTGGTTACCGCGCCGTACATGACCACCAAAGATCGCGGGTCCGGGATGGGGCTGGCGGTTACCCGGTCCATTCTGGAGCGGCATGGTGGTGAACTGACCATCGAAACGGATCCGGGTTTTGGGACTACCGTCCGGATGGAGGTCTTCCTCGGTACTGAAGCGGATCTCCCGCTGACGGTACGCAGCAGCGGGACATCAGGAGTGCTTCACGAGGATTTCTCCGGGCTGACGGTTTTGCTGGTGGAAGGTGATGTGATGGTGAGGAACTCTGTGGAGCGGATTCTCGCGTCCTTCGGAAGCATCGTTATCAGTGTCTCTGATCCGGATCAGGCAGTGGACCTGCTGCGCCGGCGCATGAGGGAGCGCACGCCGGTAGACCTGCTCATCACAGAACGGGTACTGCCCGGGCGTCTGGATGGGGTGGCCCTGCTGGGGCGCCTCAGGGAACTGAACCCGGATCTCCGGGCGATTCTCGCGTTTGGCGGCGCCGACGAGTATTCGGGGGCACCATTCCGCGAGGCGGGGTTTCAGGTTGTGCTGCGAAAGCCCTTCGGTGTTGACCAGCTGCAGCGTGCCCTGCGGGGCGCTCTGGCCTAGACTGCCACGACGCTCTATAGTACCCGGGTATGGCTCGAATCATCGGTATCACCGGCGGCTCCGGCTCCGGCAAAACAACGATCGTCCGCAAAATTTCCGAGATCGTGGGGTCTTTCGCGGTGCTTCCGCAGGACAACTATTACCAGTCGGCGGAACATGTGAACAACACCAATATCACGGCGTTTAATTTTGACCACCCATCGGCGTTCGACAGCGATCTGCTGGTGCGGCACCTTGAGGACCTGCGCGCAGGGAAGGCGATACAGACGCCGCAGTACGATTTCGTGAACCACCGCCGGCTGCCGGAGACGGTGACGGTTGAACCGGGCAGGCTGGTGGTCCTTGAAGGGATCATGATCTTCTTTGAACCACGGGTCAGGGAACTCCTGGATCTGCGCATCTATGTGGACACTCCCGACGACATCCGCTTCATTCGACGCCTCAAGCGCGACATCGATGATCGCGGACGAACTGTCCAGTCAGTGATCAACCAGTACATGGAGACGGTCCGCCCCGGTCATTACGATTTTATTGAGCCGACCAAAGCGTACGCGGACCTGATCATTCCCGAGGGCGGCAACAACGAGAAGGCTCTGGAGGTGCTGGTCTCCTTCATGGGGCAGATCGTCAAGAATCAGAACGGGCCGTAATCAGAACGGGCCGTAGCCGACAGTCACCGCAAACACCAGAAACGCCGCCGAGATTCCAAGCATCAGCAGCTGCAGCGGCAGGGTCCAGCGAATCCACGCGGGATAACTGACGGTGGTGAAACTCAGCCCGATGATCAGCAGCGCATTGGTGGGGTAGACCATGTTGCTGAACCCGTCGCCGAAGCCGAAGGCCAGGACCGCCGTCTGCCGGGTGATGCCCACCAGATCCGAGAGGGGGGTAAGGATGGGCATCATCAGAAACGCTTTGGCCGAAGCGCTGCCAATAAAGAAGTTCATCACCAGGAC
>SKHA01000318.1 GCA_007117185.1 Spirochaeta sp.
CAGCGGTGATCGCCGCGTTCAACTCCTCCTGCAGAAGACCAGACAGCTCGGCGTAGTTCTCCGAAGGCGGGCGATTCAGCGCGATCTCAACCAGGGGACCCAGTTTCTCCGAATTGGGGTTGTACTGCTGCACCACCGGGTCTTCGTACAGGCCGATGTACTGCTGTACCGGACCCCAGGCGAGGGCAAAACCGCGTTGTACCGCTTCGCTGGAGATCACCTCCATCACCTTGATCGCTGAATCCCGTTTGGGGCTGAAGGGGTTCACCGAGAACCCGAATCCGCCGGTCACCGCGACTGACCGCCCGGCCGGTTCAGCTGGAAAGGGGATGAAGTCCCAGTTGCCGGCCACTTCGGAGCGTTCCGGGTTGTCCAGAAAGACGATGATGTCGTGGTTATCCCATGAGAAGATCGCGTCTCCGGAGATGAACTGCTGCCGTGACTCCCGGCGTTCCCAGGTCTGGACAGCCTCCGGCGAAAGCCCCTCGGTAATGGTGTCCCGCAGGAACTGCACCGCCTGGCGGCTTTCGGGTGAGTCAAAGAGATAGTTACCGGCGGCATCGTTGTACTCACCGCCGAACGCGTGAAGGAGGGTGGCGTAGAGCATTACCAGCGAGTCTCCACGGTCTCCCGGCCACAACAGCCCCGAGAGTTCCGGGCGCTCCGCCCGAACGGTACGGATGATCTCCACCATCTCGGAGACACTGGAAGGCGCATCGAAACCGAACTCCTCCAGGATGTCCGTACGGTAGTACAGACCGGTGAGACTCCCCCAGAAGGGAACTGCCAACCACTGGCCCTGATGCGAGAACGTTTCCAACCCCGCCGGGGTAATGCGCTGGTCAAGGTCTGGAAGGTGCTCGTTCAGGGGCAGCGCCCAGCCGGCACGGCCGAACTGGGTAGCCCAGGGAACGTCCATCCCGAAGATATCCACGGTGGCGTCCTGGCTGGTCATCCAGATCACCAGCGAGTCCAGCATGTCCTGGGGCATGGTGTGATACTCCAACGTCAGCTCCGGGTAACGCCGGGCAAGTTCCTCCCTGATCACATCGATCGGTGGCGGAGCATCGGTGAACGAGTCTGAGAGGAAAGGGTTGTACCCGAGGGTGACTGTATTCTGATCAACCTGTTCGCGGTTACAGCCAACCAGGAGTCCGGCGGCTGTCACGAGAACCGTTGCCAGAGCCAACGCCGGGATTGAACGCTTTTTCATATTGAGAGCCTCCTGTTTCCCCCACAGAGTAGCCATGGCACGTGCGGTGCGTCAACGAGAGCGAGCTGTCTCATCAATTTCTAACGGTTTCGGGAGCGACTCTCAACCGATCAGGGGTGATGAACCGTTACGTTTCCAGGTTCAATGGCTGGGTGGTTCCGGCGGTCCGTCGCAACAGTTCCGAACGCCGGTGAGCAGTAGATCGCAGGTTGTATCGGCGATCAGTTCCGGCTGGGGAGTATTGTGGTGGTGCTGAAAGATCCCGTAGCGCAGGGCAACCCTGGACCACACCCCCAGTAGGGCATTCCGCCGCGCCAGAGCGGTGATTTCCGGATCGAGATCCGGTCTGATCGATCCATCTGCAATCCCTTCCGCAACGAGATCCCTATACATCGCAAGAAGCCGATGGCTCTGGTGTGTCTCGATGATTTTTTTGGCCAGTTCAGATTGATGAGGCAGGAGTTCCAGATAGGCATCAAAGATGGCAAGAAATCGATATGACTCCAGTGCGTCCCCGATGACGCGACTGCCGATGGAAATAGCTGCCGCCAGGCGTTCCCACGCAGACCCACCCCTGGGCTGTGCATCGAGGCGAGACATGTACGTTTCGAGAAACTGCTTGCCCAGAGGTTCTGTTATGGCAAATCCAATCTCTTCGTGAGATCGGAAGTAACGGTACACGTTGGTCCGGTGAGTGCCTGCCTCCCGGGCGATCTGTTGCATCGTCGTCTTCTCGACACCCTGCTTCATATAAAGGCGATAGGCAACATCGAGAATAACCTGGCGTGTGCCGTCCGACTGCTGTTGGTGTTTGTTCAATTTCTCTCGTCCTGGACCCTCCATTGTATGACAAGAAATGTTCCTTTACCACCGACATCCCGACACCTGCATCCCGAATACATGTGATGGTACCTTCAAACCTCGAATCCCTGACGCTATCCGATACATATGTCTCATACATACTCTACAAATGTCTAAAAATTTCTCGACAGCTGTTGTCATAATGCAATACATATGTATATTTATCAGGAATACCCGGTGCTGCCCCGGCGGCCCAAGCTAAGGAGTGTCCCGACGATGAAAAAACGTATGACTTGCCTCCTGGCGGTAATCCTGGTCCTGTTTGGCCCGGCTCTGTTACCGGTTGGAGCGCAACAGCCCGAGGGTATGCAGCCACCGGAGCGCGTACAGCTCGTGGATGAACACCGTTCCCTGGACTGGGAGGCAGTGAGCCTGTCCCTGCTTGTGCGGGAAGTTGAGGCAGCTGCCGCTGAGGAGGGGCTCCAGGATTTCTCCGTGGATGTTGCGGGAAACACCATCTCGATCATTTACCGGGACCTGCAGTTTCCACCGGACTCCCCGGAAATCACCCCGGAGACCGGTGAGAAGATAGCCAGCCTCTCTAACGTGCTGCAGCGTTTCGCAAACCGAAGCCTGCTGGTTGAGGGGCACACTGCACAGGTTCCCGGCGACCCCGATGACGGTACCATCCTTTCCGGCCAGCGGGCCCGGGCCGTGGCTGATGCCATGGCAGCTACCGGAATCTTTACCCGGCGCATGATCTCCGCGGAAGGCCGGGGTGAGTACCAGCCCATCGCCGGCAACGATACACCCGAGGGGCGGGCGCTGAACCGCCGGGTGGAGATCTCCGTCTTCGATCAGGTCGACGAGGGAGCAACAGTGCCCCAGTCGGTGTGGTGGAAGCAGTACACCGACTGGAAGGACCCCGGCGCCACAGTATTCATGGTAGACAGCGCTACTGCCACCGTTTTCCAGGTTCGCGCTGCCCTCACACGGGAGGCGCAGCGGACCGGTGCCCCCGTGGGCGATCTGCCGGTGGTGCGCACCAGCGAAGGGATCGCAGTGATCTACGATCAGGCGGAGTTTACCGCACTGGATCAACCCACCGGTGCCACACGAACGGAAGTAACAGGAGTAGCTAATGCGCTGGCGCAGCTGGACCCCGCTGCCCAGGTACGGGTAGGGGGATTCACCGCGGATATCTCCGAGCAGCGGGTCGCGCAGCGCCACTACAACCTGGGGCTGGTGATCGCTTCGGCGTCGGACATCAAGCCCTCGGCAACACTGGTGGGTGATCGGCCCCAGGCATTCCTCTTCGAGTCTCCTGAGTATTTTGATCCGGAGGAGTACACGCTGGTGCCGTCGTGGTCTGTGAGCCGGCAGCCCGATGGCGGAGATGGTGCTCTCGCGGGGGAAGACACCTTCGCGGCAACGTTTACCGCGTCGGTGGAGGGAGCCTACGAACTCACCCTGGATGTCTTTGATGAGGACGGCATCCTGCGGTCCTCCGGCACCGTGGAGATCCAGGTAACAGTGGAGCCGCAGACAGTTGTGGTGGAAGCGCCGGTGGCTTCGGCGGACGATTGCCTATGCGACTTCATCTACAGCGCCGAGCTGTCGGTCGTGGGATCTCTTCCGCTGGGGCGATACCGGGATTTCTCCAACGGTGGTATTGGAGGAAACGCACGATTCGACATCCTGGTACCCCGTTTCCAGGGCCGATCGAGACTGGCGCCGATCCGATTCGGACTGGGCGGTAACGGACTTTACCACATTCCCCGAAGCATCGGTGCTATCGAGGATCCCTGGG
>SKHA01000233.1 GCA_007117185.1 Spirochaeta sp.
CCGATCGAAATGATGGCCTGCCTCCAGATCCTCTGCTGTCTCCCAGAGATAGCGAAGGACGGCAAACTCTACTTTCAGGGGATTCTCTTCGTTCATGATGCCTCGGACCCGTTCCGTCAGGGACGCATCGGTTCCGGAGACTCCGGGAATCTTCTCGCCCTCGCGGCCAGCACTCTGGGCGCGAATCTGGGCAGTCTGAAACTGTATGTCCCGGAGGGCGGTGAACCATTGGCCGGCGACACCCTGGTACTCCCCGGCGGCCTCTTCCCGGGAGAGCCAGATCCGCGCTTCCGTCAGATAGTTGAGGTCCTCCGGGCAGACCTCAACGGCGCAGAGCTCAAGAAAGGTCCGGGGGTCCAGAAACGGCTCATCTTCAAACCGCAACGCCGGCAGCGACGCTACTGTATAGTAATACTGTCGCACCCTGGCGTTCCTTACCCGTTCTCAGACGGCTGAAGCAGCGCCGCCAGACGGGGGTTGAGGAACGCTGCGAGAAGCTCCGCCAGGGTTGCGTCGGTCAGGTCAAAGAAGGACGCCCCGTCTTTGGAACCGATTCGAAAACCAGCAGCAACACCGCGGACAGGTTGAATGGTGACGCTGTCTTTCAGTTTCTGCGAGAGTTTCCCCTGCATACCCTTCTCGATTGCTGCCAGGTCCTTTTCAGGGAGAAGGAGGGTCAGGTCGTCACCCTCGGCGTTGGGCCACGCTTCAATCAGCTTTGCCAGAATCGCCCCGGTCTGCTCCGGAGGAAGCGCCTCCACCACCGTTTCTCGGATCAGCTTCGCAAAAAGCTGCTCCAGTTCGTGGCGAACCGAGAGTAGAAGGTCCCGTCCAGCCTGCTGCAGCGCTGCCTCCCCGGCTGCCCGGCTGCGCGCCGCCTCCTGCTGAGCATCCTGTACGATCTTGCGACCCTGATCCTCGGCGTGGCGAATCTTCTCCTGTGCCTGCTTTTCTGCACGGGTAATGATCTCGTGGCCGCGTTCCTCGGCGCTCTTAACACCTTCGGAATGGATGCGGTCTATGATCTCCTGCAACTGTGTTTCCATGTTCTATCCTTTAGGTTGCGCTGCGGTTTTCCCAATCTTAAGCGGAAGGGCCCGGCATTTCAACCCTGTTTTTCCAGGGAAAGATCACCGATGATTTTAAAAACGTCTCCATCCCGGACCACCGAGAGCTCCCGCTCGGGGAAATACTCCGGAATCAGTTTGGTGCAGCGGTCTACCACATAGCGGCGGATCTCGTTCCGTGCTTCCGCGGGTACGTCTGCCAGGGTCATCAGTCGAATATCCATCACGTAACCCCGCCCGTGAGCGCTGCCGTATCCGGCAGAGAAGGATGCCCCCAGGCTGAACAACCCGTAGTACTCGGGGTTGTTTGTGGACCCCCGAGCAGGTCGTGCCGGATGCAGGGGCCAGCGATCGCCGTAGCGTTCTTCCAGCTCGTGGTCGATGCGGTCGAATACTTCCTTCATGCGTTTCTCAAAGGATCGGACCGCCGTACCCCGTAGCGACATCTACCAGGTCACCTCAAGGACCAGCGGGGTGGCACTGGTGGCCACCAGTGCCATGGATGCTTCCATCACCACTGTTGAACGGTCAACCTGGGGGAGAGCTTCTCCCGGGGGAGCCCCGGAAACGGACGCGGCGGCCACCGACCCGGGCAGGCGTACGGTGATCTTCGTCCGGTGCCCGCTGAACACCTCTTCCATCAACGCCAGCTGCTCCCCGTCCGGGGCGACCCCGCCGGGAGCGAAGGGCAACGAGAGGGTGGACACCCCGGAAGCGGCATTTCTCCTCATCGTAAGGGGATCACGACCCGCTTCGCCCCAGACACCCTGCAACCCCGCAAACGAGTCCGCCCGGTACCGGACGGTCACGGTCACCCGGGTTTCCCCCTCGCTGATGGAAAAATCCTGAACGGTCACGCCGGGATGGCGCAACGCGGTCTCCTCCACATCCCGCCGGGATACAGGAACCGCCCGTTCAGGGCTGTCCTGGTCAAATACGCCCAGTTCCCAGAGTTGACGGGCCATGGTGTAGCGCATGGTCAGTTCCTGACGGTTTTCCTGTCGGAGATCCAGGTCTACCTCTACGGAAAGGCAGGAGATGAAGAGGGGAAAGAGTGCTGCAAGAAAAAACAAGCGGTACCGTCGATGGTGTATCACCGGGGTATTGTAGCCGTTACCGTTCATTCAACTCAACCACAGTCTTCCCGAAACCGCCATCCTCGGGTAAGGCAAAGCGAACAGATCGCACCTCCGAGCGTTCCCGCAGATACTGTTGGACTCCCTGCTGCAGCACCCCTGTTCCCGTTCCGTGAATGATCCCGATGGTGGCAACGCCCTGAACAAGGGCGTTGTCAAGGTACTCCCTGACCTCTTCCAGCGCTTCCGCCAGGCGGTGACCCCGCAGATCGATCTCCAAGGGAACAGACCGGCTGGTCCAGGTTATTGAGCCCCGGGACGGCAGGGACTGCTTCGGCCCGGACGGGGTCTCCCTGTCCAGGACCAGCTCTGCCAGCGGCACGGTCATGCGTACCGACCCGAACTGAACCTCCACCGACCGCCCACGCCCCTGCCGTACCTCCCCGGCCCGCCCGGTCTGACGATGACGCACCGCCGTCCCAACCGGGGGGATCGCCGTCAGTTCCGGCCCGGAGGGGGCACCACCGGCTGCCTCCACCGCCGCTTCCGTCTCGTTTCGCAGCGTTTCCATCGCCGCGGTGGCTAAGCGGATCCGCTGCTGTTCCTCCCGGGACAGCGCGAGGTTTTGTTCACGAAGGGACCGGATGCCAGCCTCGATCTCCCGACGGGCCTCCCCAAGGGCGCGGTTCATCTCCCTGAGCCCCTCACGACGAAGGGATTTCTCCCGTTCCTGGAGGTTCCGTGCCGCGTCCTCTACGTCGCTCTCTCGCTGCTGCAGCTCCTGAAGCAGCGCTCGCGCCGCCTCCTGCTGCTGCCGGACCTCCTCCTCCCGCTCCGCCAGGCGGGCAATGATCCCGGCAACGCTGTCCTGATGCTCAGAGTGGTACTCCCGGGCCCGGTTCAGGATCTCCTCTGGCAGGCCGAGTCGGCGGGCGCTTTCCAGGGCATGACTGGATCCCGGCCGCCCGGGGACGACCCGGTAGGTAGGTTCACCAGTGGTCTCATCAAAGGCCATCGAGGCGTTGGCCGCTCCGGCCCGGGTGTAACCGTAGTGTTTCAGGACGGACTGATGGGTGGTTACCAGAATCGTGGCGCCTGCCTCCATCAGGTGATCAACCACGGCCATCGCCAGGGCGGTGCCCTCTTCAGGATCCGTTCCCGACCCCAGTTCGTCCAGAAGGACAAGACTCTGCGGGCCGGCGTTGCGGGCGATCTCAACGAGGTTTCGCAGGTGTCCGGAAAAGGTGGAGAGAGAATCGTCCAGGGACTGTTCGTCCCCGATGTCCACACCCCAGTAGGTGAAGTGGGGCAGCGTCGTTCCCGGAGCGGCCGGAACGGGGACGGCGCTCTGGCGCATCATCGCCAGCAACCCCACCGTCTTGAGAAGGACCGTCTTGCCGCCGGTGTTGGGGCCGCTGATGACGAGCATGCGGATATGGTCTTCCCAGGCAACGTCCAGGGGGACGCAGGAGGCGCCAAGCAGGGGGTGGCGGGCCTTAACCAGAAGGGGCCTCTCACCTGCGGGAACGATGACTCCACCGGTAGCAACACCATATCGCGCCCTGGCAAGGTACGTATCAAGGCGCACAACCTCCCGGTGTACCGTCTCCAGCGTCGGCAACGCCTGACGAACCCCATCGGTGAGTTCCCGGAGCACCCGCATCATCGCCCGGTGGATTTCCGCCTCCGTGCGGGCAAGACGATTGTTCAGCTCCAGGAGCTCCGGGGGCTCCACGAAGAGCGTTTCGCCGCTGCCGGAAGACTGGTGGACGATCCCGTCAAACCGGCCGCGGAAGTCCGCTACCAGGGGAAGAACGGTGCGCCCGTCCCTGACAGTGGCACGATCCTCCCGGAAAATCTCCCGGCGGCTGCGCACGATCCGCTCTGCTGTCTGCTGCAGTTCCCCGTTCATGCTGGTTATTCGACCGCGCAGCGTCCTGATCTCGGGAATAAGGTCTTCCCGAAGTTCGCCCTCCGGGGTGACAAGACGCAGAAGTTCCGGGAGCATCCCCTCGGCGAGTCTCAGCGTCTCCGCAGGGGCGCCAAGGATTGGATCCGGGTCTTCAGGGGCTCGGAGAAACCGCAGCAACCCCGCCTCCCCTTCAAGCAATGCCCGGATAACCCGCAGCTCCTCCAGGTCCAGGGCGGCACCCTCCGGCTGGGCTTCCCGCAGCACCGGCTGCACCACCGGAACCGCCAGCGCCGGTGGCACGATTCCGTCCTGCAGCATCTGAAGAAAAACCCCGACCATCCCGGCGTGTTCCTGCTGAACGTCCCGGTCCACTTCGGGACGGAGATCCCTCAGCAGCGCCGCTCCCTCTTCCGTTCCGGCAAACTCAGCGACATCGTCCCGAATGCGGTCAAACTCCAGGGTGGAAACTGCTCTCACCGCCCCCCCTCGCCCTGCAGGTCCGCAGCTATGCGGCAATACGACTGGTAACGTCCGTGGGTGATCGTCCCCTGCTTCAGCGCCTCCCGGACTGAGCAATCCGGTTCGTGGGTGTGGGTGCACCCGGGCATGCGACAGGAGGGAATCAGCGGCTGAAACTCCCGGAACCCCGCCGCCGCATCGGTGCAGGCGTACCCGAACAGATCAAACTCCCGCACTCCCGGGGTGTCGATATATATCGCTCCCCCCAGCGCGGGATCGGTGGCGACGACCTGTCGCGCCAGGGTGGTGGTGTGGCGCCCCCGGGAGTACTTGTGGGAGATCGTTCCGGTGGCCAGTTCCGCTGCGGGGATCAGGGCGTTCACCAGCGACGACTTGCCAACTCCGGACTGTCCGAAGAGTACCGAGGTCTTGCCGGTGCTGTGCCGACGGAAATCATCGATCTGAAGACCGTCAGCGGTAGCAACGGTGTGCAGAACCGGGTACCCCTGACGCTGCAGTTCCTTCATGTGTTCCTGCGCCGCCTCAGGGGCGGGGTAATCGCTCTTGTTGACCACCAGCGCCGCGGGTATCCCCTCCAGTTCGGCCATCACCAGAACGCGGTCGATAAAGGCCGCGCGATACGGTGGATCCTGGGTGCTGGTAACCAGGTAGATCAGGTCGACGTTGGCGGCAACCACCTGCACGCTCCAGCGCTTACGATTCCAGCGGGCGACGCGATTTCGTCGTTCCTGACGGCCCACTATCAGAAGGGTCCCCTGCGAGTCATCCAGGGCTACCAGATCTCCCGGCGCCAGGGGGTTGTACTCGTCTCCCTCGTCATCCCCCAGGATCTTGCCCTTGATACGCAGGTTACGGTGGACCGTCCCGTCGGGGCTCCGGGTAGTATAGATGTTATTGGCTCCCCACAGGACCGTTTCGATCACGGATCACCTCCTGGAACATCCAGCCGGTGCAGCCGGTAGTGTCCTGCCAGACACCGGTACCCCGGGCTGATCTCCCCGGTGTGATAGAGCGTCGGTAGTTCCTCGCCGCTACGGGGAATTGCGGTACCGTCCTCCCGCACGAGAGAATCGACGCGACTGGTGACACCCTCCAGAGAGTCAACCACCTGCACCGCTGAACCGAGAATCTCCTGAAACAGCCCTCGATACCGGACAAAGTGGGTACACGCCAGCACAACTACGTCAACATCTTCGGGAAGAGCCGGGAGCACCTCCTCACGAAACACCCTTCGCACCGCGTCGTGATTGCCGTCGGTATCGCAGAAGTGCGCTTCGGTGGCGTGGACCAGCTCCGGCAGCCCCAGGGCAGTCACCCGACACAGCCGCGCAAACTGCCGGGTCAACTCCGCCGTATAGGGGTCTCCGGCGGTACGGACTGTCGCCAGGATCGCGATGGCGCCGCTTCCAGTCAACGCCGCCGCCGGCTTCACTGCCGGGACAACCCCGACCACCGGGAAAGAAAACCGGGCACGCAACGCCTGCAGGGCCACAACTGACGCGGTATTGCAGGCAACCACCACCGCGCTCAGGGGGCGTTGCCGATGGATACGCTCCACCAGCACACAGAGTCGTTCCTGTAGCTCCCCGGGGTTGCGTCGGCCATAGGGAAACCACTTGGAGTCCGCAAGGCAGGCCGTCTCGACATCGGGGCGGAGGTCACGAAACGCGTCGTGGTAGACCAGGCCACCCACGCCCGAATCCAGAAAGAGGACCATCACCGAACGCCGCTATTCATGAAAAGAGGTCATCGAAGGCTCGTCTGCTCCCGGATCCCTTCTCACCAGTGGGGGCAGCGGAACCGGCTGTGCCGGATCGTCGGTTAAGCCGGAACCAGTCGCAGAAGTTTGAACGTTCCTTGTCCGCCACCAGCTCAGGACCGGACTCCCGGCAATCCCGATGGGCTCCGGGAAGATAGAACTCGCAGTTGCGGCAACACCGCACCGGGCGGGAACAGTGGGGACACTCTTCGGTGCGGGTGACAACCATATCCACCGGGAACGTTGCGCCGCAGTTATAACACGCTGCCATGACTGTTTGATTCTAATTGGGGCTGTACTGTTGTGCAAGTTCGCCACGAGTCATACAATTTCACTGTGTTCGCAACATCATTCGACCCGATCGCCGGAGAACCACAACTGTACGAGTACTGCACCGCCGAAAAAATGCGCCTCCAGGGCTGCTCCATTCCCGGGAGCCACCTGCGGTGGGTGCGGATGACCGGTGCTACCTTCCTGGATTGCGACTTTCGCGACACCACCTGGGAGTGCGTCTTCGCTGACTTCGCGCTCTTTGAGCGGTGTTGTTTTGACGTTGCCCACATCTTCGAGTCAGTGTTCGCCGGCAGCCGGTTCATTGACTGCACCTTCACCGGTGCCACCGCGGATATGTGTAACTTCAACGCTATCGTCGCCAGGAACACCGACTTCAGCGACGCGTCCCTGCGCCGCAGCCGATTTCTCAACGCCCGCCTCACCGGCGTTGCTTTCGTGAACTGTGACCTGAAAGACACGTTTTTCCAGTTCAGCCAGCGTGAGGACGTCTCGTTCAAGCACTCGAATTACGAGGAGGCCTGCTATTGAGGGTGCTTCCGTACTTCAGTCCGCTGAGCATGACCACCACCTTCGTCGTCTTTTCCGAGGGCAGCAGTGCAGCGATCATCGTGGATCCGGTGCACCTTGACCGTGATTTTTACGCGCTGCTTCTGGCGCACAAGCTTGAGGTGGATACCGTCCTGGTCACCCACCCCGAGGAATATATGCTTCACGCGCTGGGTACCCTCGGCAAGATTTACAACTACCGTCTGGTTTGTGGTGATTCCGATCATTTCCCCGGCACGGAGAGCCAGCTCAACCCCTACGATCGGCAGCTTCTGACCTGCGCAGGGCTGTCAGTGGAATCGATTCCCATACTGCCTCATTCTCGTTCGTCGTTCATCTACCGATTCGGCTGCGTCGTCTTTACCGGACCGATCATCCACGCCGGCACCCTGGGGGATACGATGAACGAGTACACCGAAGAGCTGCTGGTGGCAACGGTGAAGGACCAGCTCTTTTCCGCTGCTCACGACCTGGTGGAGGGAGACAGGGACATGTTGATCCTGCCGTCCATCGGTCCTCCCACGACGATTCGCGCTGAGCAGCACCTCAGCCCGTACTACCGCGACCGCGACACCGAGCTGGATTAGCCCTGTCGCCTCACCGCAGGAACGGGATGAACCGTTCCGGCAGTACTGCCCGAAACTCATGAGCATCCCACCCCGGGGCGGGAGATATCCTCAGGGACAACGCATGCAGCATCAGGGTGGCCTCGGGATGGCGCCGGTCCCGCCGGGCGTAGATGGGATCGCCAAGAATAGGGATGCCAAGGTGGGCCATATGGACCCGGAGCTGATGGGTCCGCCCGGTGGAGGGTTGCAGCAGAATGAGTGAATAGTTCTCGTAACGACGCAGGACCTTCCAGTTGGTCACCGCCGGTTTTCCACCATCCTCCACCACGGCGTAGCGGCGTCGCTGGTCCGGGTCACGTCCGAGTCGGGTTTCCAGGGTGCCACCATCCCCCCGGGGGGACCCCTTAACCAGCGCGATGTACCGCTTGCGGATGCTTCCGGAAGAGAACTGTTCAACCAGGTACTGGTGCACCTCAAGGCTTCTGGCGATGATCATCACCCCGCTGGTATCTTTGTCCAGGCGATGGACGATACCCGGGCGGTTCGGCTCCGCCTGGACCAGATCGCTGTCCATCCGGTCCTGATAGCGCCACAAGAGGCCGTTAACCAGAGTCTGGTCGGGGTTCCCTGCTCCGGGATGCACCACCAGTCCTTGAGGCTTGTCGATCACCAGAAACTCCCGTTCCTCCCGGATAACCGCCAGATCAACCGGTTGGGCAACGGCGTCGCTGGCCACCGGCGGTGCCAGCGTTCCGGTAATTACATCGCCTTCCCGTACCTTGAAGGAGACTTTGCGATCCCGTCCGTTCACCTGCAGCGAAAGGAGACGCTGTTTCAGCTGGCTGCGGCGGCACAGTTCCTGTTCATCCGCAAGATAGCGATCCAGGCGCAGCTCGTCCTCACCGGTTGTGATCTCCACAACGTAGTGGAAAGAAATTTCCATTATAGTCCTCACCAGTTTTCCGGAAGATCCCGCTCCCGGCGGCCCAGAAGGTAGTCCGCCAGGGCCACACCGAGGCTGATAGCCGCGCTGCCGATGATCAATCCTATTCGTTCCTGCTGATTAAAGGGTTCGCCCCCGCCGGGTGAAAAAAAGAAGGGGGCGGTTTCGGCGTCGATACGTTGATTCTGTATGCTGGTGAGGGTGAATCGCCCCACCTCGTAGACGACACTGCTCAGGATGAGAGCAATGGGAAAGGTGCCGATCGCGACGATCTCACCACGACGCAGATCCCAGGCCCACTGGGGAAACTCCTCGTATCGCCAGGGGGGAGGTTCCTGCCCGTCTCTGACGGAATCGGGGAAAACCGGCGTCGCCGACGTCGCCACAGCGAGAAGCACCACTGCCGCTACCGTTCGAACCGGAACACTCATTCCCGGCGTTCTCCAAAGAGAGCGGTACCCACACGGATCATCGTCGATCCTTCCAGAATCGCCGCTTCCAGGTCGTTGCTCATCCCCATGGACAGCTCATCCAGGGGCAACCCCGTTTCCCGTCGCAACAGCTCCCGCATCTCCCGCAGGGATGCGAAGGCAGGTCGCAAAACCCTCTCATCCGATGATATCGGCCCGATTGTCATCAGGCCGTTCAGCTGCAGATGCGGTGCAGCCATGATGGATTCCGTCACCGCCCGGAGGTCCTCCCGGGACCGCACCCCCTGCTTTGAATCCTCTCCGGAGGTGTTCACCTCGATCAGCACCGGAATGGTTCGATCCAGCGCCGCAAGGCGTCGTTCCAGCTCTTCTACCGTTCGTACCGCATCCAGAGACTGAACCGCAGCAAAGAAGGAGGCCGCGTCTCTGGCTTTGTTCCGCTGGAGGTGTCCGATGAGATGGATCTCCGCGTCCGGTGGGAACTGGTCTCGTTTTGCCAGAGCCTCCTGGACGCGGTTCTCCCCGAAGAGGCGTAACCCCATCGCTGCGGCGTTCGCGATCGCTCCCGGTGGCTGTCGTTTCGTCACCGCCATCAATCTGACGTCATCACGGGGACGCTGCCCGCGGGAACACGCCTGCTGGATGCGCTCCTCTATCCTGGTATAGTTTTCGGTAATCGACGCCATAACCAGACCATACCACCGCTGGTGCCGTATTGACGAGAGGCCCCGGCGATTATTACTGTTAGCTCAGGTATTACAGGAATATGAACGAAACAATGTGGTCACAACGACAGACCGCCACCTGGCGCACCAAGGTGGGGCTGGCAGAGATGTTGAAGGGTGGCGTCATCATGGACGTTACCGATGTGGAGCAGGCAAAGATCGCCGCAGACGCGGGAGCCCAGGCGGTGATGGCGCTGGAACGCGTCCCTGCTGATATTCGCGCTCAGGGCGGGGTGGCTCGAATGAGCGATCCGGGGATGATCGAAGAGATACAGAAAGCGGTGACCATCCCGGTGATGGCCAAGTGCCGCATCGGACATATCGTTGAAGCACGGATGCTCGAGTCGATGGGAGTAGATTTTATCGATGAGAGCGAGGTGCTCACCCCTGCGGATGATCGCTATCACGTGGACAAGCACCCCTTCAAGGCACCCTTCGTCTGCGGCTGCCGCAACCTTGGTGAAGCTCTCCGCCGGATCGGTGAGGGAGCGGCACTGATTCGCACCAAAGGAGAGGCAGGCACCGGTGATGTGGTTGAGGCGGTGCGTCACATGCGTACGCTGATGGAAGACATCCGCGCCCTGCAGGGCGTCCCGACAGACGAGTTGATGACCCGCGCCCGGGACCTGGGAGCGCCCTTCGACCTGGTCCTGGAGGTCTCGCTGACCGGCAGGCTTCCCGTTCCAAACTTCTCCGCCGGCGGCGTAGCCACCCCGGCAGACGCCGCCCTGATGGTTCATCTGGGTGCGGAGGCTGTTTTTGTGGGATCCGGCGTCTTCAAGTCAGGCAATCCGGACCGTCGGGCCCGGGCAATCGTTGATGCGGTGGCGCATTACGACAACCCGGACAAGCTGGTTGAGATCTCCCGGGGCATCGGCGAGGCGATGACGGGAATCAATGTCTCAACGATGGCGGAGGTTGAGCGGATCGCCGGCCGCGGCTGGTGACGGTGACTGTCGGGGTACTGGCGCTCCAGGGAGGATTTCAGCGCCATTGTGATGCTCTGGCGCACCTGGATCATCCCTCCCGGCGTGTCAGCTCCCGCCTTGTCAGGACCCCCGAGGATCTGGCTGGGGTGGACTCGCTGATAATTCCCGGTGGCGAGAGCACCACCATCGGCATGCTTCTGGAGCGGTTCGGGTTGATGGAACCCCTGCGTGGGCGCATCCGGTCAGGGATGCCGGTGATGGGCACCTGCGCCGGAACAATTCTCCTGGCCCAGACGATCGAGGGGAGTGAACAACCGCGAATCGGTACCCTGCCGATCACAGTGCAACGCAACGCCTACGGCCGTCAGGTGGCCAGCTTCGAGGCGGATTTACGCCTGCCGGAAGATGAACTGCCCTTTCGGGCCGTCTTTATCCGTGCGCCGGTTATCACCCGGGTTCCCTCGGATGTGACTGTACTGGCAACGTTTGAGGACAATCCGGTGATGATCCGTCGCGAGTCGATTCTGGCGCTCACCTTCCATCCGGAGCTGACCGGAGATCAACGCATCCACCGTCTCTTCCTTGCCATGTCCTGATTCTTCTTCCTTCAGACAGTGCGGTCCAGGTTGTACTGCAGGAGCGAACGCAGCGCTTCCTCTTCGGCAGCACCAAGAGTCAGCGAGGAGATCGCCTTTTCCGCGAACTGTCGCTCCTGTTCCACCACCGTATCCACGTCCTTGAGAACGCCGGTCTTCACCAGGGCCTCCCGCACCTGCTTGAGTTCGCCGTCGGAGACGGTGGCAGCACCGAAGAGCCCCCGGACAGGATCACCATCACCGATCCGTTCCAGCAGAAGCTCCCGGAAGATCGTCTTTTTGTTTTCCCGAATATCGCTGCCGGCAGGTTTACCAATGACCTCGCTGGTACCGAAGAGCCCCAACTGGTCGTCCCGAATCTGGAATATTCGCCCGATTGCCTCCCCAAAACCCGCCAGCGCATCCACCTGTGACGGGGCAGCGTCGGCCAGGAGCGCTCCGGTCATCAGGGGCAGACTGAAGGTGTAGCGTCCGGTCTTCCAGGTGTAGACCTGCATCACCGCCTCCCGGGACGCCCGCTCCACGTATCCGTGATGCACGTCCTGCATCTGAGCCAGTCCAACCGCGACGATCTCCCGGGCGAACAGCGCGGTGAGGCGGTTTCTGAGCTCCTCCGGGACGGGCAACGTTGCCATCTGTTCCACCGCCAGAAATGCCGCCACGTCACCGGCGCATATTCCCATGGAAATTCCGTACTGCTGGGAGTCCAGGGTGCGGGCGTACTGGGCGTGAACAGACGGCCCGCCGCGACGCACGTCGTCCTGGTCCATGATGTCATCGTGAATCAGGAGAAACGACTGCATCAGTTCCATCGCCACTCCAGCCTGAACAGCGGCGGCGGCATGGCTGGCGTCGTCAGGACGAAACAGGCGCAACGAAAAGGGAACCATCGCCCCTCGCAGCAGTTTGCCCCGGCCGGCGTATTCGGCGAGACGACGACCCAGGTCCTCTCCCCAGGGAGGGAGATGCAGCAACCCTTCCCCGGGGCCGGCAAAAAAGCGCTCCAGACCCATCTTGATCTCTTCCCGAGCTGTAATCAGTGTGTGATGCATATTCTCTCCTCAGCAGGTCAGGGAGTTGAAGAGGCCGGAAAAGACGATTCGAGCCCGTGCCGGCTTCACCTGTCGGCGATAGACGATAAAGGGATCCTGAAGGATCTGGTCCCCGGTCCACTTGTACATATCTCCGGCTGTCTTGATGGGAACGCGATAGCGCCGCGGGATGAGACCGTACCCCTTCTCAGCCTCAACCTGCCACTCAAGGTAGCGGTCCAGTTGGGCGCGGATAAACCGACGAAACTCCTGGGGGTCCCGGTCCGCTTCTTCCCGGGTAAGGTTGGCAAGAGACGTCTCGGAAATGGGCAGATAGGTACGACCGAGGCGGTTATCCTCGTCGACATCACGAATGAAGTTGATGAACTGCATCGCCCGACCGAGCATGCACGCCCCCCGCTCAGCTTCCACGGAGAGACCCATGATCCGGGCCATGAAGAGGCCGATCACCTCGGCGGAACCGTAGATGTACTCCAACGATTCCGGCAGGGTGGCGTGGACGGCCTTCTCCGTATCCATCCGCATGGAGCGCAAAAAAGCTTCAGTCCAGTCGGGATCGAAATTTCGTCGCTCCGCCAGCTTCACGTAGGAATCGATGATCTCGTCACCGGTAACGGTGCCCCGCGCTGCCCGGCGATACCGGGTGACGAACCCCTCAAACCCGGCAACATCCTGAGGCAGGGAGTCCACGAAGTTGTCAGCAACGCGAACGAAGCCATACAGCACGTAGACGTCTTCCCGGACATCAGCAGGAAAGAAGCGACTGGAGTTGAAATAGGTCTTGCTACCGTTACGGAACGTTTCCCGATGGATGGAGTTGGCCTCTGTCATTTCCACAAGATACTCACGAGCAGCGCCTGTGGACAAACCGGTTCATCGTAAAACGGCGCAACCTGTATCTCTCGCATATTGTTCGAGAAATTGCTTTCATTTCGCGCAGGGGGACTAAAGTTTGGTCAAATTATGTTGATATTTTCCTTGAATTCGGCAATTGATCACAAAGTTGCCTCTCTTCGCGTAACTTTTACGGCGGTTTCGCAGCATTCGGGTTGACTTTATGCATTCGTACGTTAATACTCTCGCTACAACAGAGGTTTGCAAGGAGGAGTGACTATGTATACCAAAACCGGGGCTGAAGTGATCGTCGACATGATTCACCACCACGGAGTGGAGTTTATCTTCGGCTATCCCGGAGGTGCGGCAATACCGATATTTGACGCCATCGTTGAATCGCCGGTGAAGTTCATTCTCACCCGGCATGAGCAGG
>SKHA01000192.1 GCA_007117185.1 Spirochaeta sp.
CGGTGTACTGTCTGCACAGTACATTGAACCGTAACGTCGAGATGCGAAGTATTGCCCTGGCAACAGTCCAGACCACTGCCGTTCTCTCGCTGGGTATTGTGGTATTGTCTCTATCGGGTATCGCACCGGTCCGATCAGCCCCGATCCCGGCAATCATTGCGATGACATTTGCTACCACCGGCACGCTCCTGGTGCTACCGCGCATCACCCGGGTCTTTTGAAAAGTTCAGGGCACCTTGGCCATGAAGTCGATGAGCGCCTGACTTTGGGGATTCTCCAGGATCGTCGGCGGGCCGTGTTCGCCGATGTTGCCGTCGTCCATGAAGACCACGTAGTCCGCGAAGTCGTGGACAAAGCTCATCACGTGGGATACCAGGACGAACTCCATCCCCAGCTCGCGCAGTTCCTTGATCGCGCTGAGGACCTCGTAGGTCAGCACCGGGTCAAGGGACGAGGTGGGTTCGTCAAGGAAGATCACCTCCGGGTCGACGGAAAGGGCACGGGCGATGGAGGCTCGTTGCGCCTGCCCGCCGGAGACGTTCCGGGGCAGCTTGTGAACCTGGTCGTCCAGGTGAAGCATCGTCAGGAAGCGGCACGCCTGTTCGCGGGCGTCCTTGCGGGAGAAGCCCCGGGTTTTTTCCAGAACGATGGTAATGTTTTCCAGCAGGGTCAGATGGGGAAAGAGGTTGTGACTCTGAAAGACAAACCCCACGGACTTGCGATATTCCGGGGCAGTCACGTCGTGGTTGTTCACCCGCAGGCTGCCACCGGTGGGCATCTCCAGTCCGGAGAGCAGTCGCAGCAGAGTGGATTTACCGCTGCCGGAGACGCCAATGATGGCAATGGATTTGTACCCCTCTACTATCAATGAGAGATCGTGGAGGACATCCACATCGTACCGGTGGTTGACGTGTTCCAGTTCCAGCTTCATATGCCCCACTTCCTGTCGATCCACTTGGTCACCTGGGAGAGGGGAATGGTGATCATGAGGTACAGCAGCCACATGAGGAGGAACCCCTCCACGAAGCGGAAATTGTTGTTGGTCATCAGTTGCACTTCGTAGAAGAGCTCCCGATACGAGAGAACGTTCAGCAGTGCGCTCCCTTTGATGATCAACGAGAAGTTGTTCATCAGTGGCGGCATCAGAATGCGCACAATCTGGGGGATGATGATGTACCGGTAGCGCTGCCAGGGAGTGAACCCGAACAGGTCCATCGCCATGTACTGTTCGGCACCGATGCTGGAGATGGCCGACTTGAAGATGTTGGTCATGTACGGGGTGATGTAGACGATGAGGCCCACATAACCCATCAGCGCGCGGTTGGTCGATCCAAAGGCCGGACCGATGACAAACGCCATGATCATGATCATCACCAGCAGCGGGGTGCCGTAGATGATCTCGGTGAAGACGTCGGTGAACGCGCGAAAGTAGCGGACTCGCGAAGCCGAGAGAAGGTAAAAAAAGAACCCCAGGGAAGTGCTGCCGATAAGAGAGATAACCGACACCCAGATCGTCCGGCCGAATCCGTTGAGGATATCTGCCCGGTACGGCAGGATAGCCGCCAGATCGAAGGGCCTGGATTGTCTCACCACCACGAAGATTGCAAAGAGTACAAACGTAGATATGGCAAAAGAATACGCTACGGCGTGGCCGCCGAAGGCCCGACGGGCCTCCGACGGTGACAGCGCTTCACTGCGGAGCTGATTCATGAGGTGCCTGGTCAGTTCTCGTTGACAAAGAACTCAAGACCGAAGCGACCCAGGCGCTCCATGACGGTGTCATCCCAGCGCTCCGCCAGCTGTTCGTAGAGCCCGCCGGGTTCGTCCATCATGGCGACGAACTCGTTGGCCCGGGCAAGCAGGTCCGGGTTGTCCTGGCGGATTCCCATCGCGATAGGGCTGGAGACAAAGGGGTCCCACAGGACGATGGTATCTTCGGGATTTGCCAGGTGCCCCCGGGTGACCGGGAAGGCGCTCATCATCAACACGTCCGAGGTGCCCTGGATCACGTTCAGGACCGCCGCCTCGAGATTGGTGGCGATCTCCACGTCGAAACCGAGAGACTGGGGAATGCTGGAAGAAACCTGGCCGGTTATGCCGGTGAACCGCACCCCGTCGATGGCAGTGAGTGCTTCTTTCGGTGAATCGATGGTGACACCGTTGGCTTCGGCGAAGCCCTGGTTCACCAGACTGATTATCTTGAAGTAGAAATAGGGCTCGGAAAAATTGATCGCCTGAGCACGCTCCTCCGTCCGGCTCATCGAAGCGATAATCACGTCGATCTCACCAGAGTTCAACGCGGGGATCAGCGAAGCGAAGTTGGTATCGACGATCTCAACCGGTCGTCCCAGGTACTCGGCAAACGCGGTTGCCACGTCGACGCTGATGCCCATTGGCTGTCCCGCGTCGTCCCTCGTTTCGAAGGGCGGGTAGCGCAGGTCCATGCCGACTCGCAGCGCGTTGGTCTGTTCCGGGCGACCGGAAGCCATCACAATCGCGGGGATCAGTGACAGTAGTAATGTCACGTAAACAATCTTTCTCATCTGTTTCTCCTTTGAAAAAGCTTCCTGCGGAAGATCGTGAAATCCCATGGCAAGATCAAGTATTTTGAGCACGAAACGTATTAAAATTGTGTGTATCTACCAGTAAGCAGATGCTAGGCTACAACGCCTGCTTTCGTGCCGCCGCCGATCGTCTGTTTGATCCGCCCGGTCATTTGACCGACAATGGTTCTTGAAGCGGTGTTGGGAGGAGGTGTCTTGGAACGTCCATACACGACTGTAGATTGGCGCACCGTGTCCGGGTTCGGTTTGTTGACCGCGTGCACCGGGGCACTCTACGCCCTGGCTGCCGGGGAGGCCACAGCTGTTCCGGTCGCGATATCCTATTCCGTTGTCGGTGTGATTGTTCTCTGGCTGGTGGGCATTCTGGTAACCGCAGGGCGTGAGCTGCCGGTCGCCCGAGGTGGAGGGGCTGCCGAACGCCGGTTTTCCATGCCCCGTGATGGCGGGGCATTTGCGGCAGTTGTCCTGGGGGCGGTGGCGACCTTTGTTGTCAGCGTCGACTTCGGGTTGGGGCCGGTGGTTGCCTCAGCGCTGGCGGGGGTGGTTGCAGCGCTGGTGGCGCCAGCGGTGGCTGTCCCGTTCTTCTGCGGTTCCTTCGTGGGCATGGCCTCGCCGCAGCTTTTTGGCCATGGTGGCGTCGTTCTAGCGGGGTGTTTCGCTGGAGCGGTGTACCTGTCAGGGGTTGGCGTCTTCAGCGGGTTCGGTGGCAAGTTGGGAACAGTTGCCCTGATCGGCTGTATCGCCGCGGCAGTTTCATCCAATGCGCCCTTTCTCCCGGGTACCGTGCCGACGGATTCGGTCCACCGGGTTATGGTTGTCCTGGTACCGTGGTCCATAGCCGGAGCGGTGGTCACCTTCGGGATGCACACCCGTCTGCCCCTGCGCGGCGGGCCGGTGTTGGCCTCGGGGCTGGTGGGGTTGCTGGGCGGGGTGCTCCTCCCGTTGGTCCATGGAGTGGAGATGGGCGGTCTGGCGGCGCTGGCGGTGTTCTCCGCTTCCTTTGCGGGGATGAGCAGCACACAACGCTGCCGACGATACCGGGAGATGATCCTGGCCGGGGTACTGTGTGCGGTGATTCTGGTATACGGGGCCCCGTACTTTGGCGGGGCAGGAGGCAAGCTGGGAGCGGCGGCGTTCGGGGCGGTGGTGGGAACCCGCGGGCTGGCGGTTCTGGGAACTGCGCTGAAGCGACGGGACCGGCGCGCTCCGCGCGCCGGCGGCAACCTCA
>SKHA01000272.1 GCA_007117185.1 Spirochaeta sp.
CACCAGCGGGTACCCCGGGAGCGAAGGAGCTATCAGCCCGGATCGGTGGTGTCCGTCTATATCGGGATCGACGCCGGGTCAACAACGACAAAAATCGCCCTGCTTGACCAGGACGGGGTGCTGATCGACCAGGGGTACTCATCCAACCGGGGGGAGCCCCTGCGGGTTGCCGCAGCGATGCTCTCTGCCCTTCTGGAGCGCTACGACTCCGAGGGGGTGACCCTGAAGATCGCCGGTCTGGGAACCACCGGATACGGGGAGCGTCTCTTCGCCGCGGCGTTCCACGCCGATTACCACACCGTTGAGACGGTGGCCCACGCCCACGCAGCGCTTCACTACCTTCCAGGCACATCCTTCGTCCTGGATATTGGTGGCCAGGACATGAAGGCGATCTCCCTGGTAGACGGCATCGTCACCGGAATCACCCTCAACGAAGCATGCTCCGCCGGGTGCGGCTCCTTTCTGGAGAACTTCGCCTCCAACCTGGACGTTCCCGTAGAGGACATTTCCGACGGCGCGTTCCGCTCCGAGGAACCCAGTCGCCTGGGCTCACGGTGCACCGTCTTCATGAACTCATCAATCATCACCGAGCAGAAAAACGGTAAGGGCCCTGACGACATCCTCGCGGGGTTGTGCCGGTCAATCGTGGAGAACGTCTTCACCAAGGTGGTCCGGGTACCCAACTTCGCGATGCTCGGCGACCAGGTGGTAGTGCAGGGGGGCACCTTCGAGAACGACGCCGTTCTGCGCTCTCTGGAGCAGTACATTGAGCGACCAGTGGTCCGAGCCCCCTATCCGGGCCTGATGGGCGCGATAGGCGCGGCGCTTCTTACCCGGGAGCATCAGCAGCGACAGAACCCCGGCGGAGAGAGTACGTTTCAGGGGCTGTCCATGCTGGAAACCTTTGACTTCGAGCAGGAGAGCGGCCACATCTGCCGGTTCTGTTCCAACAACTGCGACCGCACCGTGATCAGGTTTGCCGACGGGTCTCATTTCATCACCGGAAACCGCTGCGAGCGCGGGACAGTTCTGGACGAAGGCGCCCGGGAGCAGATCAGGGAGATCGCCCGACGTCGCAGCGCCGTGCCCAACATGATGGAAACCCGGGAGAAGCTGCTGAACCGTCTGCCCGAGATCGAGCCGCTACGGCCGTCCCAGGGCGTGACAATTGGAATCCCCCGGGTGCTTGAGTTCTGGCACAGCCTGCCGTTCTGGCGGACGTTCTGGACTGCCCTCGGGTTTGACGTGGTGGTCTCCGGCCGCAGTTCCCGGGAGATCTACGAGCAGGGCATCGCCTCGGTTCCTTCGGACACTGTCTGCTTCCCTGCCAAGCTGGCTCATGGGCACCTCCTTGATCTGGTGGAGCGCAAGGTGGATCGCATCTTCATGCCCATGATCAACCGGATGCCCCCGGAAAACCCCTCCACGTGCAGCAACCACGTCTGCGCGGTGGTGAAGGGCTATCCCATGGTCCTGGATGTGAGTAACGAGCCGGAGCGTCGCTTCGGTATCCTCCTGGACAAGCCGCTGTTCCACTGGGTGGATGCCCGGACCCGGCGCCGGCAGATACTGGACTGGATCTGCCGGGACTGGAACGTCCCCCGGGAAATTGCCGAGGGCGCACTCAAACTCGCTGACGGGGTGCAGGAGTCATTTCGCCAGGAGATGCACCGGGAAGGGGCGCGGATCATCCGCGAACTGGAGGGGACAACGGATTTTGCGGTGGTTCTGGCGGGCCGCCCCTACCATTCAGACACCCTTATCAACCACGATCTGGCGTCGTTCTTCGTCCAGGAGGGGATCCCCGTTCTCACGATTGACAGCCTGCCGGAACTGGATCAGGTGGATCTTTCCCGTACCCGCTCGGAGCTGACCGTCAACTTTCACGTGCGGATGTACGCCGCAGCGCTGCAGGTGGCGATGCATCCCAATCTGGAGCTGGTGCAGATGGTGAGTTTCGGCTGCGGCCACGACGCGATCATCACCGATGAGGTGATCCGCCTGATGGAGAAGACCTCCCGCAAGACCCCCCTCAGCCTCAAGCTTGATGAGACGGATGTTCAAGGCCCCCTTGCAATCCGGGTGCGCTCGTTCATTGAAACGGTCCGGGGTCGCAGAGCGGCGCTGGCGGCAATGGAACGGGAGAGCGAAGAGGACCGCTACCGGGAACTTCCCGAGCCTTTCCCCGTCAAGTTCACCCGCAAGGATCGCGCGGTAAAGACGATTATGGCTCCAAACGTCTCCCGGGCGTTCGCCCACGTCATCAGCGCCGCCATCAGCGCTGACGGCTACCGTATCGTTCCGTTGCCGATGGCGGACCGCCGGGCGATCGAGCTGGGCAAGCGGTATATCCACAACGATATGTGTTTCCCCGCTCAGGTCAACGTCGGTGAGACCCTGCGCGCCCTGGAGACGGGGTTTGTGGCGCCGGATGCTGCGGTATGCGGGCTGGCAAAATCCCAGTGCGACTGCCGGCTGGCCCATTACGCCTCGCTGGCCAGAAAAGCTCTGGACGACGCCGGATATCCGCAGGTTCCCATCATCACCACCGATACGGATACCAAGAACATGCACCCCGGGTTCAAACTGGGGCCGTTGTTTCAACTGCGCATGATCTGGGCTCTGGCGTTTATCGATACCCTGGAATCGCTGCGCCGCCGACTGCGACCCTACGAGGCGCAAGTTGGTACAATTGATCTGGTTTTCGAGGACGCCGTGGAAGAAATTGCCCGGGACCTGAAGCGATCTGTCGGTGCGGCGCGGAAGGCTTTTGTGCGCGCCGTTGACGCTCTGGGGACCGTTCCGCTCACCGACGAGCCGCAGCGCCCGCAGGTGTTCATCATCGGTGAGTTCCTGCTCAACTTCCACCCTACCAGCAACTTCGATATTGAACGCTACCTGGAAGCTAACGGGATGGAGGTGGTCCTGCCGGATATCCTCGACTCGTTCAGACGTGATTTCATGCGCATGAAGACCGAGCGGAAGGAGTTTCACGTTCGCTACCCCTTCCTGGAGACGGCGCTGGGGGGGCTGTCGGATGTCCTCTTTGACCACGTGCTGGGTACAACCGCACAGATTGCCAGTCGCAATCCACGCTACGTCCGGCGGGACCCCCTGCCGGAAGTAGCGAAGTACTCAGAGCAGATCGTTCACCATACCTTCACCTCCGGAGAGGGATGGATGATCGCCGGTGAGATCCTGCACCACGCCGCCCACGGGATCAACTCGTTCCTCATCCTGCAGCCGTTCGGCTGTCTCCCCAACCATGTCACCGGGCGGGGGTTGGTCAAGCGACTGAAGGAGCTGCACCCGGCGGCGCAGATACTGTCGCTGGACTACGACCCTGATACCAGCTTCGCCAACATCGAAAACCGGCTGCAGATGCTGGTCCTGAACAGCAAGCTTGCCGTGACGCGGTCCGAGCAATACACTGAGGTACATGAAAGCAGTAACCTTTGACCTTGACGGGGTCGTCGTGTATACCGACGGCCACCACTTCAGCGGTTGGAAGCGCCTCTCGGATGAGCAGGGCTGGCGCTTCGACGAGTCGCTGAACGATCAGCTTCGGGGGGTGTCCCGGCTGGCTTCGCTGCAGATCATCCTCGACTATAACGGAATCGATCTCCCTCAGGACAAAAAAGAGGAGCTCGCCGCGCGCAAGAACGGCTATTATCAGGAACTTCTCCAGGATATCGACAGCTCCGCCGAGGTGCCCGGGGCCGTCCAGTTTATCCGGGAGGTCCGGCAGCGCGGGCTTAA
>SKHA01000082.1 GCA_007117185.1 Spirochaeta sp.
GTAACCACCGGGATAACACGACCGTGCAGGGAACGCGCGCTCAGCCGATCCGTTGGGGGGTTGGGTGTACCAAACGGGTTTACCGCGAACAGTCAGACCCGCAACAGGCCAGTCTGCATGGCCCGCAACGGTTCGAACGTTGATTCAACCTTCCTGTTCCTGCTCCCAGGACTCGCGTACATCGCTCCGGACCTTCGTCCATTCCTCTTCGGTGACGGTGTCCATCTTCTCTTCGAAGTCCGCCCGCAGGTCAGATACGAAACTGGCAGTCCACTGCGTCCGGATCTGAGGTAACGCGGCTTCCCACCTGGCGTCAGCGTCGCTTTCGGCCTCTCTGAGCGTCGCCAGCAGTTCTCTTCCCCGGGTTGCTTCCGCCGAACCGGGCTGGTGCTGGAAGAGCGTCTCCAGTGAAGCGGTTGCCTGAACGTAGTTGCCCGCAGCGAAGTGTTCCTCCGCGTCGGAAAGCAGTCTGCCCGCTTCGTGACGGGAAGTATCCAGCGCCTGGCTCAGCTCTTCTATCTGGTTGTTGGCGCTGTTGACCACCGTCAAACTCATCACCGCGAAGACCAGCAGTCCTCCCGCCAGTACCGCGACGATACGGTTCACCGTCAGTCTTGTCTTTTCATTCATACTCATCTGTTCCTCCTGAAACGATTCCCTGTGTTCACAACAGCATCAACCGATTGCTGCAGCTTTATTCTTCGACCGCACCGGCGCAGACTCGGCCGGTCGTTTTACTATTTTTGCTATCTCCGCCCCTGACACCGTTTCCTGATCACACAGGAGTTGGGTGAGTGCATCCAGGGAGATCCTGTTGTGGCCGAGCATTTCCAGCGCCCTGTCCAGCGCGTCATGGACGATCCGTGCTGTCTCGTCGTCCACCCGGGCGGCAGTGGTGACACTCACCGAGGCATCCAGGTGGCCCGTTGCTCCCAGGTACTGCGTCTGGGTATCCGCGGCAAGACGTATCGGGCCGATCTCTTCGCTCATCCCGTATTCGGTGACCATTCTGCGGGCAAGGTCTGTGGCCCGGGCGAGGTCGTCGGCGGCGCCGGTGGAGACCTCGGCAAAGACCAGCTTCTCTGCTGCCCGGCCGCCAAGGAGCACCACAAGCCGGTCCTGCAGTTCTTCCTGCCCCATGAGGTAGCGATCTTCCACCGGACGCTGCCATGTGTATCCCAGGGCGTTACCCCGAGGAATAATGCTCACCTTGTGAACCGGGTCCACGTTGGGCAGGAGTACCGCCGCGAGGGCGTGCCCCGCTTCGTGAGCGGCAACAACGTGCTTTTCCCGTGGATTCATCGCCCGGGTCCGACGCTCCGATCCGGCCACAACCCGTTCGATAGCGGCGTCAAAATCAGATGCTGCCACCGCGTCCTTACCATCCCGGGATGCCAGCAGAGCCGCTTCGTTTATCACGTTGGCCACATCCGCCCCGGAGAAGCCCGGCGTGATCTTTGCGAGGTTCTCCAGGACCACATCCGGTGCCAGGGTAATCGCTTTGGTATGGATCTGCAGTATTTCCTGCCGACCGGTCAGGTCGGGCAGTCCCACCACGACCCGACGATCAAACCGTCCCGGACGCAGGAGTGCCGCGTCGAGCACTTCCGGTCTGTTGGTGGCGGCGATCATCATAAGTCCGGTGGTGGGCTGAAAGCCGTCCATCTCGGCCAGCAGCTGGTTGAGGGTCTGCTCCCGTTCGTCGTTGGTGGAGAAGCCGGCAGCGCTGCCCCGTCGCCCGCCGATGGCGTCGATCTCATCGATGAAGATGATCGCCGGAGCCTTTTTCTTGGCCTGCTGAAAGAGGTCCCTGACCCGGGACGCGCCCACGCCCACAAACATTTCCACGAACTCGGCTCCACTCAGGGAAAAGAAGGGCACTCCCGCTTCCCCGGCAGTTGCCTTGGCCAGCAGCGTTTTTCCCGTTCCGGGAGGTCCCACCAGGAGCACTCCCTTGGGCATCTTGCCGCCGAGTCGCTGAAAGTGTTCGGGGTTCTTCAGGAACTCCGTTATTTCCTGCAGGTCAGTCACCGCTTCGCCGGCGCCGCCGATATCCTGGAAGGTGACGCCGCTCTGCTCACCCTCGGAGACTCGGGCCTTGCTCTTGCTGAAAGAGAATATCCCACCACCACGGGTGCGGCGCATGATCATGAAGGAGAAGCCCACCATCACCAGAACCGGCAGAATCCAGCCCAGCAGCGGGTTCGCCAGACGACCGCGGACGTTTACGGAGTACTCCTTCAGGAGTGGCAGCAGCGAGGGATCGTCCACCCTGACCGTCCTGAAGGCCAGGTCATCCCGAAAGGTTCCCTCGATGCGATCCGCCGAGATCACCACGTCCCGGACACGGTTTCCCTGCACCGCCGTGGTGAACTCGCTGTAGGACAGGTCAGCTGGGGCAGCACCAAAGAATGAGCCGATCAGCGGACGCAGGACCGACAGGGCGAGTATCAGCAGCAGGACGTGCCAGTACGAGAACTTTATCTTTCGCTCTTTTGTTGTCCCTTTTGTATCGTTCACACCCTAACGGTACGGCTGCCGGTACCTACGGTCTGTTCGGTACCGCACAGACTTCAAGGACGTGAGCTGCGTCCGGTCCGGCACCACCGATTCTCTCAGGGTTTGCTACTCATCATCGTCCTCGTACTGCATGGGGAACGTACGGGTGTGGTCAAAAGGCTTGCAGAATCCACGGGGAAGATTCCGTATCAGCTGATACCGCAGTACGTACTGGTGCTCCAGCCATTTGCGGCCGAACCGGGAGGTCACATTGAAATAGAGCAGCCAGAGCTCCGCGTTGGAAAGCTGCGCCCGCAGCACGTTCACGTACCGCTGCTTCTCTCTGACTGAGAGAAATCGCCGGGTATCTACGTACTTGATCATGTGATACATGTTGCGAAAGTAGCTGCCCAGGTTGGTCTGGTTGGACCGGCCGACATGCTCGCGGTCGTGGCGCAGACGACGGTTCTTGCTGTCCAGGAGGCGCTGTACCATCTGATCGTTCCGGGGATAGCGCGCCAGCTTCTCCGTCAGAAACTGGCGGTTCTCCTCCTCCAGTCCGTAATAGAATGCAACACAGGCAATGTCGACGATTTCGTCGTCGTCCAGTTCCAGATCCAGTAAACCGTTGATCTCCCGCATACTGTGAAGCAGTCGCTCCAGGTGCAGCCGAAAGACGATAAACGCCCGGTTTCCCGTGACGATCTCCCAGGACTCCGCAGCGCTGCTGGCCCGAACATGCCGTACATTCAGCGAGGCGATGTGATGAAAGTGGTAATCCATCATGCGATAGAAGTTGCTCTCAAAGGCTACCCGGGCGTTGGTCATGCTCTGGTTGAGTAACGTGGCGAAGAGCAGAAACGCCGCTACGATACTCAGGATGGTACCGAAAAAACCGCCGACAAACTGGCCGTAGTGGGATGCCAACACCACATTTTCCAGACTGGCCAGGGAGCGACCCTCCGTGGAGAGACTGAAGAACAGAAACAGCCCGATTCCAACGACAGACGAGGTTACGCCAACGGCAATGGCGGTGATGTACAAGAGTTTTTGCATTTCTCGGGAGCCCCCGGCAGTATCCTACCACTGGAGACCCCGGCTCGGCCAATCAAAGGTTTTTATACCGCGACTCACGGCTGTCCGGTTGAGCTGAAGGTATGATCGCGTAACTCTCTTCCTTATAGCAATTTAAGGGTTGTTTTTCGATTTATCGATTTGAACTGACGATACCGCCTGTGTATGCTCCACCCA
>SKHA01000325.1 GCA_007117185.1 Spirochaeta sp.
ACCCACAGGACGGATAATTCCCGTCGCTATAGAGGACGAGGTCAAAGAGTCCTACCTCAATTACGCTATGTCCGTCATCGTGAGTCGGGCTCTCCCTGACGTGCGGGACGGGCTGAAGCCGGTGCATCGGCGCATTCTGTACGGAATGAACGCGATGGGGCTGCGGGCGGACCGCCCCTTCAAGAAGGCAGCGCGCATCGTCGGAGATGTCCTGGGTAAGTATCACCCCCACGGCGACCAGAGCGTGTACGACGCGCTGGTACGGTTGGCGCAGGACTTCTCCATGCGCTACCCGGTAATCAACGGACAGGGAAACTTCGGTTCCGTGGACGGCGATCCTCCAGCGGCAATGCGGTACACCGAAGCGCGGCTGCACCGCATCGCCGAGGAGATGCTCCGGGATATCAACAAGGAGACGGTGGACTTCGGTCCCAACTACGACGACTCCGAAGTGGAACCCCTGGTGCTGCCCGGGGCGTTTCCCTTCCTGCTGGCCAACGGCGCCTCCGGTATTGCTGTTGGTATGGCCACCAACATCCCCCCGCACAACCTGCGGGAGATCGCCAACGCGATCGGCGCCGCTCTGGATGACCCCGAGTTGAGCGACGAGGGTATCGCCGCGCACGTGAAAGGTCCGGACT
Source organism: Spirochaeta sp. (assembly GCA_007117185.1). Classification (GTDB taxonomy): domain Bacteria; phylum Spirochaetota; class Spirochaetia; order DSM-27196; family Alkalispirochaetaceae; genus Alkalispirochaeta. The sequence goes on from SKHA01000325.1 coordinate 642, forward strand.
TCCCCACCGGGGGAATCATTTACGGCACCCGGGGGTCCCGATCAGCGTACCTTACCGGGCGCGGCCGGGTGGTTGTACGTTCGCGGTTCATCCTCGAGGAGAATAAGCGCGGCCGGGATGTGATCGTCGTTACCGAGATCCCCTACATGGTCAACAAGGCAACGCTGATCACCCGCATCGCCGACCTGGTGCGGGACCGCAAGATCGACGGGATCGCCGATCTTCGGGACGAGTCGGACCGGACGGGAATGCGCATCGTCATCGAGCTGAAGCGCGATTCCAACGTCAAGGTGATCCTGAATCAGCTGTTTACCCACACGCAGATGCAGGTGAACTTCAACGTCAACGCGTTGGCGCTGGTTCACGGCCGACCGGAAGTCCTCACCCTCGGGTCGATGGTGCGCCACTTCATCGACCACCGCCACGAGGTAGTGGTCCGGCGCACCCGCTTTGATCTGCGCAAGGCGGAAGAGCGCGAGCATATCCTCATCGGCCTGAAGATCGCCCTGGATAACATCGACGAGGTGATCAGGATCATCCGTGAGTCCAAGGACGTGGACAACGCCCGACAGCGGCTGATGAGCACCTTCGAGCTCTCTGAGCGACAGGCCCAGGCGATCCTGGACATGCGGCTTCAGAAACTTACCAGCCTGGAAACACAGAAGATCATCGAAGAGCTGGAACAGGTTCGCGCGCTGATCCGGGAACTGAAGGAGCTGCTGGCCAGCGAAGAGAAGCTCCGGGCGCTGATCAAGCGGGAAACCTTCGAGATCGCCGAAAAGTACGGTGACGAACGACGTACCAGCATCGAGCTCGACGAGGTCGAGGCGATAGATATCGAAGACCTGATCCAGAAAGAGGATATGGTTGTCCTGGTGAGCCACAGGGGCTACGTGAAGCGATTGCCCTTCAGCACCTACCGCATTCAGGGCCGGGGCGGACGCGGCCTCAACTCTACCAGCAACCTTCGGGATGACGATTTTGTGGAGCACCTCTTTGTGGGGTCCACCCACGACCATGTTCTCTTCTTCACCAGTGTCGGCAAGGCGTATTATCTCAAGATTCACGAGATCCCCGAAGCCAGCCGTCACGCCAAGGGAACCCACGTCAAGAGTCTCCTGGAGATCTCCGCTGACGAGGACATTACCTCCGTCCTGACCCTGCGTGAGTTCGACCCGGCGATTCATCTGTTCTTCGCCACCGCCCGGGGACAGGTGGTCAAGATCAAGGCGGACGCGTTTGTCAACGCCAAGCGGCGGGGTATTCGCGCGGTCAAGCTCGACGAGGGCAACCGGCTGGTCACCGTTCTGATTACCAGCGGAGACGACAACCTCCTGCTGGTGAGCCGGAAGGGTCGGGGGCTGCGGTTGCATGAGGACGAGGTGCGGGCGATGGGTCGTAATACCGGTGGTGTGAGAGGACTCAAGCTGCTGGCCAACGACGAGATCGCTGGAGCGTGCGCCGCCCCCGATGACGGACAGGTGCTGCTGATCACCGAGAACGGCAGTGGCAAGCGGACCCCCTGCAGCGATTTCACCCTTCACGGCAGGGGTGGACAGGGTATGCGGGCGTTTACCCTGGTGGAGGCCACCCGGGACAACCCCGGAACTGGTGAAGTTGTAGCAGTTCTTCCGGTGGCACCGGGAGACGAGTTTGTGGCGGTCTCATCGCAGGGACTGACGGTTCGCCTCAGAGCAGAGGACGTCTCAACTCAGGGACGCACCGCCAGGGGGGTCAACGTGATGGGGGTTAACCCACCGGACTACGTCGTTGGAGTCGCCAAGATCGAAAACGGCGACGAGGAAGACGCGGAAGCGCCTCCTGAGCCGCAAGAGGCGTCCGCACCGGATGAACCGCAGGCGCCGGATGAGCCACAGGAACCACAAGGGCAGTGATGCTCCAAAAACCGAAGGGATCGTTTCACGTGAAACACACGGAGAAACGGTCCCTTTTTTTAGGCGATATCGAAGAAGCTGCTGACCGGGCTACTGCGGAAGCGGTGATAGCGCTGCGGCGAGCGGCGTATCCCGACGCGTCTCATGTGGTCTATGCCTTTATCCACGGAAAAGAGAAGAGCCTCCAGTACGGCATGAGCGACGACGGGGAACCGAAAGGAACGGCGGGTCGGCCTGTTCTGGAGGTGCTCAAAGGAAGTGGACTTACCTCCACCGTCCTCACGGTGGTTCGCTTCTTCGGTGGTATCAAGCTTGGAACTGGCGGTTTGGTCCGGGCCTACAGTGAGGCAGCCCGGCAGTGTGTGGCTGGTGTACCCAGGCAAGTGGTGCGCGATCTGGTCCGGTGCCGTCTCACAACACCCTACGAGTATCTCAGGGAGCTTCAGGACGTGCTGAAGACGCTGGAGGTGGTTCTGGTTGATCAGGTGTATCGAGAGGCGGTGGAGCTGGAGTTGACAGTGGAACGATCGCTCTGTGAAGAGCTTGACCGTCAGATCACCGATGTTTCACGTGGAACGGTACGACTGCAGCGCGGATGCGTCGATCCCGATTGAGTCAGACGCCGTGGCGCGTACGAAACGTCTTGACCGCAGCGAGATAGTCCTTTTTCAACTGCGTCTTCTCCGGGGCGCTGAGAAACGTTCCCTCTATGGCGACGATGTTCAGAGCGATGAGGTCTTCCAGGGTAAGGTCGAAATAGCGACACGCTTTGATGTAGTCATCGGTCAGATCTGTGTCCTGAATGGTGGGGTCATCAGAGTTGATTGTTACCGGAACGCCCGAACGGTACAGTCGCCCCAGGGGGTGATTCTTTTCGTCCACCCAGGAGCCAGTCTGGTAGTTTGAGGTTATGCACTGCTCAAGAACTACCTTCGACTTTCTGAGCGTCTCCTGCAGTTCCGGATCATCGATACTTGAGGTACCGTGACCGATACGGGTGGCGTGAAGGAGGTTGATGGAATCCCAGATCTGATGCGACGGGGTTACTTCCCCGGCATGAATGGTCGTGCCGTAAACGCCGTCGTTCTTGACCACTCGAAAGAATTCAGTGAACTGGTCCGGGGGATAGTTCGTCTCATCGCCAGCCAGGTCGATCCCAACGATTTCCGGGATCTGAAGATCCCGAATCT
>SKHA01000393.1 GCA_007117185.1 Spirochaeta sp.
CGCACCGACTCGCCGCTGTGGGTCCAGGCGACCCGACTGAATCCGCGGTTGGTCGTGTCGGGGAGCACCTCAAACGGACGGAAGATCTGCCCCTGGACGATATGAAATCCACCGGTATAGATGCTGAAATCATCGGGATCACGACTGTCTACGGCAATATCCAGGTGCTGCGAGAGGCGTTCGATCAACAGATCCCGACGGTCCAGAAGATCATTCGGGTTGTCACCGACCCCTTTTACCCGGGTGATCTCCTCATTCAGTCGGGCGATATCACGAATCAGATCGTTTATCTGACTCACCCCGCCCTGGATCTCCTCTTCCACCATGCGTCGGGTCTGATCCAGGTTATGGTAGCGAAGACGGATACCCTCTACCAGGGCATCTCCCCGCTGCAGCACCGCTTCACGGGCAGCTCGCTGGTCCGGGTACAGAGCCAGCTCCTGCCATCCGTCCCAGAAACGGTCCATCAGATTGCGGACGGAGGACTCTCCCGGTTCGTTGTATATCTGTTCCAGCTGCAAGATATACCGATCCCGGGTGGACCAGTAGGATTCGTTGCCTCCGGCCGTGAGGATCCTTCGCTCCAGCAGCTCGTCCCGTACCCGTTCGATCCGCGCAGGGTCCACCCCCTGCCCGATCTGTCCGGGACGTTCGGCCCGATTGAGACCCGGGCGCATCAGGGGAGGCATCGTCTCAAATTCAATTCGTTGACGGCTGTATCCCTCGGTGGACGCGTTGGTGAGGTTGTGTCCCACTACCTGTAAGGCTCGCTGGTGGGCCAGGATTCCGCGCTTACCAAGTTCCAGTCCAGAAAACGTTGACTGCATAGTACCTCCCGGCAGCTCCTAAAGCTGCTGATCAACCATCATTGCCGGTGCTGAGGAAAATCTTCCCTGACCGTCCCGGGCGTAGCCACCGGATGTATGTTCCGGGAAAAGCTCCCGTAGAATGCTGCGACCGGTAGCAAGGTTGGATCGCATATACGAGTCGAATACGGCGGTGGCGCTTTGAAGACGCAGAACGGCGATCTTCAGGTCCCGGTACCCCCGGGAAATCCCGGCACGGACATCCGGTGGCAGGGCTGACAGGATGCCCGCCAGGTCTCCGGGATGCCCCAGGGAGAGAGCGATTTCCTGAAACAGGCTGTCCCGTTCTTCCTCCACCCGGGAGACGCTCTCACTGAGAGCGGTCATCGTCGGAACGAGCTGCTCCATCGCTTCCCACTTACGCTCTTCCACCAGCCCCTGCAGTTCCCGCTGGCGCTGCTCCAGCAGATTTATCAGCTCGGTCTGGCGTGCGAGTAGAATCATAAAGGTCTGTATTGATGCCACGTTTTTCACCGGTACCTCCGTTTTAACTATCGGCTTCGTTCAGGGCGGAATTAAGGGTTGTTACGGCATCGAAAAACTCAGTATTCTTGCCAGATGACTCGCCTTACCTGGCTGACGGTTGTTGTCCTGCTGGCTGCAGCAGGTTCTGCTGATACCCAGACGGGTACTCTGGGGCCCCATTCGCAGATTCTGATGACCCCGGCTGATGCACCTGATGGGGTCGTCTCAGAGACGTTGTTCTGGCAGTTACCCGCGTCAGCCCTTGACGGTGTGACCTGGCCGGACAGTACCGATCGGATCAGCACTCATGTGGATCTCATTCTCGAATCCCTCAGTGACGAGGAACGGGTCGCTCAACTCCTGATGCTGGCCTGGGGGCGGGACGAACCCTCCGGTGAGATCATGCGCTGGATCAGAGAACGAAACGTGGGAGGAGTCAAGATCTTCGGGTGGAATGGTGAGCACCTGCCCACCCTTACCCGCTCCATAGAACAGATGCAGCGCGCGAGCATTGCCACCCGCTACGGGATTCCCCTCTTCACCGCCACCGACCAGGAAGGTGGGTGGGTCCGGCACGTCAAGGGAGGAACCCTCATCACCCCGGGGAATATGGCCATCGGAGCTTCCGGTTTACCGTACGACGCGCTGATGACCGGCCAGTATATCGGTATGGAGCTGCGAGCACTGGGAATCAACATGAACTTCGCGCCGACCGTGGACGTCTATATAAATCCGGAAGCCCACGTTATCGGTCCCCGGGCGTTTTCGTCAGATCCCCGGGATACGGCAATCCTGGGGCTTGCGTTCTTCCGTGGTATGGAACGCACCGGTGTTGTTGCCACAGCGAAGCACTTTCCCGGCCACGGTAACGCAACCGGCGACAGCCACGGCGTTCTGCCGGTAATCGACGACGACTTCGAAACGCTGTGGAACAGAGACCTCCTGCCGTTTCGGACGCTGATTCGCGAAGGTGTTCCCGCGGTCCTGGGGGGGCATCTGAGTTTTCCCCAGATTACCGGAGTAGGAACCCCCGCTACCCTCTCACGGTTCTTCAACATCCACATCCTCCGGGAGCGGCTTGATTTTCGGGGACTGATCATCACCGATGACATGTACATGGGGGGGGCTCTGGTCTATGCGCAACGAAACAACTGGTCGTTCGCCGAGCTGATCAAAGAGGCGATCCTGGCGGGAAATGACGTGATCATGCTCTCTCGCACCCCGGACTTTAACGGGGCGATCTGGAACACGCTGATCAACGCCTATCGCGAGGAGGATGAGTTCCGACGCCGGGTTGATGAGTCTGTCCGACGGGTTCTGGAGGTCAAGATCGCCTATCTCATTCCAGGGTGGCGCGTTCCGCTGCTCCCGAACTGGCGCGAAATCGGAAACTACCTCCGGCAACCGGCGGCGCGGGAGTTTCTCCTGGACCAGTCTGCCAGAAGTGTGACCCTGCTCAACAGTGAAAACCTGCCCCACCGGCCGGGCCCTCGGGAACGGGTTCTACTGGTAGGCAAGAACCCTGTCTTCCTCTCCGAGGGGCGGCGGTTCTACCCGGGAGCGGGAGAGCTCCTGCTCTCTGGAACCGATTTCTATCTACCGTTGCGTGCCGATCGCGAACGGTTTCTGCAGGTTGCCCGTGACTACGACACGGTGATCTTTCTGCTCAGTGATCCCAACACACTTCAGCTGCTGCAAAGTGCGGAACACCTGCCCCAACGAGTCATCGTCTACAGTATTCTCACGCCGATCTATCTTCAGGAACTCCCCTGGGTGCAGGATGCGATTGCTGTGTATGGTTGGGGGCAGGAGAGTTTCGAAGCCGGATTCAGCGTCCTTCGGGGTGATTTTGAGCCGGTTGGATCGCTTCCCATTCGCATGAACGTGCCGTGAACGAAACCTGGCGGGTAGTCCATCGCAGCAGTGACGATCGTCTGCGATCCCTGCTGTCCCGGGAAGAACCGCTGAGCACTTCGATGAGTGAACGTTTGCGTACCGAACGTCTTGACCCCAGGCTGAGACGGGGTGGGCGCTTCTACGCGTTTGCCGGAGACACCGCCGTCTACCAGGGACTCGGTGGAACATTCTACCCCCTGGGTCTGGACAGAATCCACGGTGAGAACAACCTGGTCACCTCCCTTGCCGGTCACGTGGAAGGAGGGACGGCAGTACGAACCATCATCGGATCCTCCCGGGACGTGCAGGTGCTGCAGGGCATTCTTCAGAGAATACCCCCCAAAAATCGACGGTACGCAGTTGAATATGATCTTCTGGCTCTGGCTCAGCCCGGACCTCCGGAGGTGGGGGATCCGCCGGACCGGGAGCTCCAGATCATCCAGCCCTCTCCGTCACAGTGGCGCCAGCTCCTTTCGCTGCAGCTGGCGTATGAAGTGGAAGAGGTGCTGATGCCCGGTCGGGAGCCGGTCCCGGCGTACAGCCGGGCCCACCTTATCGAGAGCCTTCGGAACCAGCTGGTTCTGGTCGGGCTGTGGCGGGGCACGGTGATCGCACGCGTCTCGACAAACGCCCTTGGCTATCGCTTTGGACAGATCGGGGGCGTCTATACCGACCCGGCGTGGCGGCGCAGGGGTGTTTCCCGCTGGCTCATGAGTCATCTGCTCCGGGAACTGTACGAACAGGGGCGATACGCTTCCCTCTTTGTCAAAAAATCGAACCCCGCAGCCCAGGCGTTGTATCGTTCTATGGGGTTCAGGTTTGTCTCACCATTCCGGATCAGTTATTATACCCGGCAGTGAATATTCTCTTCGTGACCAGCGAGTACCACCCCGTAGCCAAAGCGGGGGGGCTGGCTGACGCTGTAGCATCTCTGGCGCAGGCTCTGCGGATCACCGGTGATTCGGTCCAGGTGGTTCTACCGCTGTATTCTTCCGCTCACGAATCGGGGCTTTCCCTTGAACGTCTCCCCATTCCTCTGGGGGTACCCCTGGGTGTTCATGAGGAGTGGGTCGGGATTCATACAGCAGAGCTGACAGGTGTGACGCTGTTCTTTCTGGAGCACCAGGAGCTATTCCAACGCGGCGGTATCTATGGACCTGAAGCGGCTCGACCCTGGGAAGACAACCTGCGCCGCTTCGCCCTCCTTTCCCGGGGAGCCCTGCAACTGGCACTGGCTCTTGACCTGCGCCCCGACGTGATCCACAGCAACGACTGGCCGACAGCTCTGGTATCCACCTACCATCATCTTTTTTACCGGCAGACGCAACTGGCTGCGGCGACAACAGTATTCTCCATCCACAACTTGGGGTACCAGGGTATCTGGCCGACCGGGGAGGCGCTGCACCTGGGAGCTTCCTCCCGGCAGCTTCTGGAGACCCACCTGGTCACCGGGTCACAGATAAACCTGGTCCGCAGCGCCGTTCACGTTTCCGACCATGTGGTAACGGTCAGCCCCCGATACGCCCGGGAGATCCTGCAGCAGGAGTTCGGATTCGGGTTGCATGAGGAACTGAGACAACGGGCGTCCCACATCGACGGTATTCTCAACGGGATCGATATTGACGAGTGGAACCCGGCCACAGACCACCTGCTCACCGCGCCGTTTTCCGTGGATAATCTCGCCGGCAAGGGGCTGTGCAAGCAGCAGCTGCAGCACGACCTGGGACTGTCCGTCCGGGACGATCTACCTCTGGTGGGGATGGTGACCCGTCTGACCGACCAGAAGGGAATCGGCGAGCTTTTCGGACCGGGACACGGCAGTTTCCATCGGATCTGTACCGAACTCCCCCTGCAGTTCGTGATCCTCGGAAGTGGAGAGCGCTGGTGCGAGGACGAAATCCGCCACCTTACGGCGCAGCTGCACAATGCCGCCGCGTTCATCGGGTACGACCATGCTCTGGCACACCGGATCGAAGCCGGAGCGGACTTTTTCCTGATGCCCAGCGTCTACGAACCCTGCGGTCTGAATCAGATGTACTCCATGCGCTACGGGACGATACCGGTAGTGACCCGTACCGGGGGGTTGGCGGATACTGTTGACTCCGCCACGGGCATTTTCATCGAGGACTACTCCCGAGAAGGTATCTTTCTTGCGCTGCAGCAGGCATGCCACCTCTGGTTGTACGACAAAGCGAGGCTGAAACGGATGCGTCGTGCCGGAATGACCAGGGATTTCAGCTGGAAGCACTCTGCCGGGGAGTACCGCCGGCTATACCAGAGATACCCTGAAGACGACGATGGAGCCGGGCCGCCCGATGCTGCAATGCCGGATCCCAGCCGTATCGCCCGGCGGCAGTCGTGACCAGTGACAACGCTCTGGCGTAGTCCCGGCTGCGGTGCTCCAACTGTACCGCCAGATCAACGTAGTCGGATACTGACCCGCGATTGCGGCACAACCCCTCCAGCGTCGCGATCAGCTCTCCCCAGCGCTTATCCCTGCGGAGCACCGTCACCAGCAGATCCGCCAGACGGAACCAGTCCCGCTGCCCGGCGGTCACACCCCGGCTGACCTGCCGGATAAGTTCATCTATCGCCTGCGGACGTTCCGCCTCAGGTCCCCGCTCCAGCCGTAACCGGTAGAGCCCCGCTTCATCCGGCGGCAGGAACCCGGCCTCGCAACCCGCCGGCGAGGGGTGCCCTCCCTGGCGGATCACCCCGTTGAAGTAGAGGGCGATCCACGCCATGTGGGCGATATCGGCATAGTGATGCTCCAGCACCGGGCGCAGACGGTGGGCAGATCCCCCCCGGAGAAACTCGAGGTAGCGTTCAGGAACTTCACGACCGGGAATGTCTTCGTTCCGTTGCAGGTGCAAAACACGGGATTCTACATCTGAGAGGGAGCACGAGCCGATCTTCTCCCGGTAGAGGCGTCGGGTCACCGGCAGGAGGTCCAGGTGAACCGCCTCGGGAAAAGACTTCCTGGTCATGATCGAACGTGTTCGCAGTACCGGCAGATCGAAGGTACCTCCGTTGTACGTCACATACAGTCTGGTCGCTGACTCGAGAGGGCACCGCTGCAACTCTGCCAGAACCGCCGCCATGTACTCCTCTTCTGCGCCCAGGTCTGCCAGAAAATACTGCCTGACCTTCACCGCAGGGGCGGCTTCAGGACCATCAATCACAAAACGTCCCAGACCGATGAGAAACGCCACAGTTCCCGCTCCGCTTGAAAGACCGGTGGTTTCGATATCGATGAAGACGGGGTCCATCAGGACGGCGGGATCACCAGCGCTCTGGCGCATCAGTACAGGAGAGACGTTTTGCCAGCCTCCTTTCGGACCCAGCTGCACAGACCAGCATCCCGGTAACGGTTCCACCCGATCCCGCAGATAGACCGCCGGCGCGTGTCTGCGCCAGTCCACCTCCGGCGGAATATCCCGCATCTCACGGTGCACTCCCCCCCCAAGGCCGGCCGCCCCTGCTCCGGCGGTCTTCCGTTGCTTTATCTGCCGCAGCCGTTCGTACAGGTCCGCCATCAATAGCTCATCTCACCACTGTCGAGCCAGGAGGGAGCGTACCACCTCCCGGGGATTACCGGCCCAACCGTCAGACCGATCCACCGGCCCCACACATGAAGGACATCCGTTGCGGCAGCTGCAATTGTCAACACGTTCCCGAGCCGCCTGGAGGATCAACGGAAGGGCTGCGGCGGCCGCCTCGGAGAGACCACTGCCTCCGGGGTACCGGTCGTAGACAAAGAACGCTGGGTCTTCAAAGTGGGGGTCCCGGGTTGCCGCATGAATACCAAGATCCTGAGGGGTACACATGAGGAAGACTGGGGCAACCTCCCTGACAAGTCGCGCCAACCGCAACAGAGCCACCGGGCGCGCCGCCGGTGGCAGCTCATCAAAGGCTGCGCGAGCCGGATGATCCCTGTGCAGGACAACCATCGCCGCCCGGGTGTGCATTTCCTCTTCCGGCAGGTCGATCTCTCCGTAGCCGATGTTCTCATGCGAGGAGAACCGGATCTTCTTGAACTTGGCAACCACGCTGCGCACCAGCACATCACCTACCGTCACCCCGGTGGAATGGATCACCTCATCCTCGGTGAGGACCTTCAGGTCGATCTTTACCAGGGAATCGGTGAAGTAATTCACGTCACTTTCCTGGACCAGGCACTGCCGGTTGTCGATGTCCAGATCAGTAACCACGTACTGGGTACCCCGATGGATGTAAATCGCGTTGCGAAAGAGAAGCTCCTTTGCTGAAGGTCGGTCCATTTCTCCAATCACCCGGTTGGCCCCCTGAGTGGTGTCCACAATGACCACATTGTCACTGGCAGCACTCCTCAGGCTCACCTGTTCTGCCGGATAGGACTGATCGGACCAGTGAGCAGTGCCCCGGCTGATTCTGACCACCCCGTTCTCTTCCAGGATGGCCAGCAGGTTATCGAACCCCGGGGCGAATGCCTCGTCCGTTCGCATGGGAAGCTCAAACACAGCACACTTGAGCTGGTCCATCAATACATAAGGGTTATCAGGATTTACCCAGGCACACTCGGGGTTCCGTTCCAGGAATACCTCGGGGTGCTCCACGATGTACTGGTCCACCGGGGAAGAGCTGGCCACCATCACCGCCAGAGAGACGCTGCTGCGTCGCCCGGCGCGCCCTGCCTGCTGCAACCCCGCAGCGACTGTCCCGGGAAACCCACCCAGAATCGCCGCATCAAGGCCGCCGATATCCACCCCGAGCTCCAGAGCGTTGGTGGAAACCACCCCGTGGATCGATCCATCACGCAGGCCGCGCTCGATGCTGCGACGCTCAGACGGCAGATAGCCACCCCGATAGGACTCAACGGTTATTCGTTCGTTTTCGGTATAGCGGTTTTCCAGGTCACTGCGTATGTACTCGGCGATCAGTTCGGTCCGTTGTCGCGATCGGGAGAATACGATCGTCTTGATCCGGCGCCGGAGAAACCGCAACGCAAGGGATTGAGACGCATGCACCACCCCCTGACGGATACCCTGCACCGGGTCCACCAGGGGAGGGTTGTACAGGATCAGGTGCTTTTCACCCCGGGGCGCCCCGTTCCGGTCAACCAGGGTCACCGGTTCTTCGATCACCATTCGGGCCAGCTCACCGGGGTTACCAATCGTCGCCGAACACAGGATGAACTGCGGGTCCGCTCCGTAAAAGCGGGCGATACGCTTCAAACGCCTGATCACGTTTGTGACGTGTGACCCGAAAATTCCGCGGTACACGTGAAGTTCATCGATTACAACGTACCGGAGATTCTGAAAGAACTGCACCCAGCGGGTATGGTTCGGCAGGATTCCGGTATGAAGCATGTCCGGGTTCGAGACGATGATCTGGCCACGGGTACGGGCTGATGAACGGATTGCCTGGGGAGTATCGCCGTCGTAGGTCATGACGGCGATGGGCAGCCCCCCCTCACCGATCGTCTCGTTGAGTTCGGCCTGTTGATCCTGGCTGAGGGCTTTGGTAGGGAAAAGGTAGAGCCCGCGTGTGTCAGGATCCTTGAGGATTCCATCCATTACCGGCAGGTTGTAAGTGAGGGTCTTCCCCGATGCGGTGGGGGTCACCACCACCACGTTGTGGCCCGCGCGCACCAGCTGGAACGCTTGTCCCTGGTGCGCATACAGCGACTCTATCCCGCGATTGCCCAGGGCGTCGCGGAGCGCCGGGGAGATACCATCCGGAAACGGCACCGTCTCGCCCGGTACTGGAGGTATGGTCTTCCAGTGGGAAACGTGGCTCATGAAGGATGGGTCGTCACGAAGTTCGCGTATCAGATCTTCCACCATATCCATGGAGAATACCATATTTCCTTGACCGCCATCATATCAGGTTCTACAATCCAGGGTATGCATGATGTACTTACCATAGTGATGGGCGGCGGCAAGGGCACACGCCTGTATCCCCTGACAGCGGACCGTGCCAAGCCGGCCGTTCCCTTTGGGGCAAAGTATCGCCTTGTTGACATTCCCCTTTCAAACAGCATTGCCGCAGGCTTCAAGAAGATTTACGTGCTGACGCAGTTCAATACCGCTTCGCTGCACCTGCACATCGGAAACACGTATATTTTTGATTCTTTTACCAACGGTTTCGTGGAGATCCTCGCTGCGGAGCAGACCCTCACCCATTCCGGCTGGTACGAGGGAACTGCAGACGCGGTGCGCAAGAACCTGGTTCACTTTCGAACCCAAAAGCCCACCCACTATCTCATTCTTTCGGGGGACCAACTCTACCGGATGGATCTGCAGGACTTTTTCCAGCAGCACGTTGAAAGCGGCGCCGACGCCAGCGTTGCCGTGCTCCCGGTAAATCGTGAGGACGCAACCGGTTTTGGAATCCTTACGGTAGACACAAAGAAGCGGATCAAGCGTTTTACCGAGAAGCCGCCAATCGAAAAAGATATCACCAGGCTCAAGATTCCAGCGAGCCTGGCTTCCAAGCTCTCCAACTATGTGGAGGGCAAGGATTATCTCGCTTCCATGGGGATCTACATTTTCAACGCCGAGACGATGGAAAATGCCCTGGCGACGTCGGATGCGGATTTCGGCAAGCAGATCATCCCCAATCTCATCAACTCTCATCACGTGAACGCGTATTTTTTCAGTGGCTTCTGGGAAGATATCGGGACGATTCGCAGCTACTACGAGACAAACCTGGGGCTGGCTCATATTCACCCGTCGTTCAATCTCTACGACGAGGATATGCCGATCTACACCCGACGCCGGGATCTCGCTCCCAGTAAGCTCAACTCATGCACCATCTCCCACACCCTCGCTGCTGACGGCTGCATCGTTACCCGCAGCACCGTCAATCGCTCGGTCATCGGTATTCGAACGATCATCGGCGAAGACTGTGAGCTCGACGGTGTGATCTGCCTCGGCGCCGACTACTACGACGAACCTGGTCCGATCCGTACCGATGAAGGCAGCGCAATCTCGCCGATCGGCGTTGGCCGTGGCTGTCGCATTCGGAGTACGATAATTGATAAGAACGCCCGCATCGGCGAGGGTTGCCGGATCGGCTGGGACGGAGTTCCCCCGGATGGTGATTACGATCGCTACTTTGTGCGGGACGGTATCATCATCATCCCCAAGAACGGATACCTCCCGCCTGGTACGGTGATCTGAGGGAGAACGAAGCCAAGCCGCACGTCAACAGTGTCTCGGTAGCGGTTCTTTCGTTCTCTCCAGTTTTTCTGAGACTCCTCAGCCAGGCACTGGAACGGCATCCGGAAGTATCGGCCGTCACGGCGTTCTCCCTCCCCGGCGATGGGGGCGTTCCCATCCGAATTTCAGCACAGGTCATGGTGATTGACTTCGACTCCCGGGATGCCTGGCAAGTCGCTGCCGTCCGGTCGGTGCTGACACGACATCCCCTCCCGGTTCTGGCCCTTGTTCCTGCGCCGGAGCAGCTGTCCATTTCGGGTGTGCTGCAACGCCGGCGGCCAGATATTGCACGCCTGGCCGGGGTTCACGGTATCGACCCGCTGGTGGCAACGCTGCGGGCGCTGATCTCCACGACGGCGGTCCGCACTGTCCATGATCGCAGTTCAGTTGCACCGGAGTTCCGATCCTCCGCCGGCGCCGGGTCGTCACCAGTTCCCGTTCTGATAGGAGCGTCCACCGGCGGACCGCAGGCGTTGCGGACCGTCCTGGCGGCCCTGCCCGAAGGCTGGCACACCCCGGTGGTTATCGTTCAACATATCAGCCCCGGCTTCGCCGAGGGTTTGGCAACGTGGCTCGCGTCGGTACTGGGAAGATCGGTGACCCTGGCACAGGACGGCGACCCCGTGCGATCCGGTGAAATTCGCATCGCCCCGGCGGGGCTGCACCTCAAGCTGCTATCCGGACAGTACCGACTGGATGCCTCTGAACAGCGCAACTTCCAGCGACCCAGCGTGGACTACCTCTTCGAGAGCGCTGCTACCAGCTACGGCGCCCAGACCATCGCCGTGCTGTTGACCGGAATGGGCAAGGACGGAGCAGAAGGGTGCACCGCAGTTATCGCTGCGGGGGGACGAACGCTGGTACAGGACCAGCATTCATCGGTGGTATGGGGTATGCCAGGGGCAGCTGTAGCCGCCGGCGCTGCCACGGAAGTTCTCCCCCTTGAAAGGATCGGTCCACGTCTCACCGAACTGGTTCAGATCGGTGTTCGCCAGTGAGACATGAACTGCAGATACCGCGGATCTCAAGGGAGAGCTGCGAAACGCTGCCACCGCTCTGCCCAACCAACTCCCGGGCGGAACGGGACAGTTCATCGCTGCCTGGAAGATCGATTATCGCTCCGCAGCGATCGCAGATAAAATGATGGTGATCGTCCCGGGCAGCTTCGTAGACGTCACGGGTGCCTCCCAGAGGTAATCGGTGTACCAGCTTCTGATCGACGAGGATATGAAGATTCCGATACACGTTTCCCAGGCTCAGTCGCGGAAACTCACCTCGCAACTGGTCGAATACCCAATGTGCGGAGACATGAATCCGCTCCTGTTGCAGTAACTCGAGGATACGATTGCGTTGTACACTGTTTCGGACATCCATACGTCCCGGAAAGGATATTTTAAAATCATGATGAGGTCAATTCTGTCAGCACGCGCGCCAGAACACGATGCGCTGGAGGACTCCATTTTTTCACCCCCGCAGCAATCTCTCGTTCCGATTGAACGAACTGTTGATCCGCGTTCTGCATCAATTCCTCATGGGAACACGCAATAATGCCCGCCACCGCCGCTTCGTCCATCTCCAGATGAAATTGCAGCCCCAGAACCCCGGGGCCGCAACGGAACGCCTGCACCGGGCACCCGGCGCTGGACAGGGTCACCTGAGCACCAGGTATCCCGTCAACGTTCACCATCTCACCGTGCCAGTGCAGCACAGTCATGGTCTGCGCCTCCGGGACATCCATGGCTGTCACCCGTCCCGATGGAGGGCCAACAGGGAACCAGCCAATCTCCCGCTGTGGAGACGGGACAACATCCCCACCAAGGGCAGCGGCAATCTGTTGCGCTCCCAGACAGATCCCCAGGACAGGTGTCCCTCGGCGGTACAGATCAGCGATCAGCTTCCGTTCTTCCTCGAGCCACCTGAAGGAATGTGAGTCGTGTACGCTCATTGGTCCGCCCATGGACACTAGCAGGGTAACGTGGTCCGGCAGCGGCAGAGGGTCGCCCCGCCACACATGGACTGTCCGTACGGTACGACCCATCCCCTCAAGAATCGGTTGTATCTGCCCTGGGCCTTCGAAAGAGACGTGCTGAACTACGTAGACGGCCATTCTGCCTCCCTGAGTTTTTCAAGGATCCGGTAAAAGACCCATTCCCTGCCGGGCGGGGCAATCACCTGCACCCCTCCGGATCGAACATCGTCAAGAGGGACAGGTATCGTCAACACCGGCCAGCCCGCCAGAGACGCCAGGCAGTTCAGCGACAGGATCGTCTCACGAAAGGGGCCGTCAACGTCCCTGTCCAGGGGGGTCGCTTGCGGTGTCACCGGAAGAACCAACGCGTCAAGATTCAGAAAGAGACCCTCCAACTGACTCCGTACCTGTTCCCGAAACGCAACAGCGCGGTGGTAGCGTTCCTGGGTCCACTTCCGACCCCGGTCGATGAGTGCCCAGACAACCGGGTCGTACCGCTGCTGGTAACGATCCAGAAGCTCCTTGTGGACCTGCCAGGCTTCCCGCGAGCCGATGATGTTGTACGCCTGCCGTCCCTCCGAAAGCAGACGCTGTATCACCTCCCGGTTTTTGCTGGGGGCAACCCGGGACAAAGAGAGGTCCCAGCCGACCCGGTTCCGTAAGCGGCCCATCGCCGCAATCAGATCACCGTCAAACGCTGTTGGGAACTCAGGAAGATGTCCGGGTTCAATGATCCATTCCACCTGCGGGACGCGGCTGATTAATTCGGGGGCATGGTTGGGCAGGTCGGAGGGTGCTTCAAGACGGCTCGGTTCGTCACGGCTCGGTTCTTCCCTGGCAGCCGCATCGTCACGCCCCCGAAAGCGGGTATTCATCGCGTTGAGCACCACCAGCATATCTCCGGCACTCCCGGTGAACCACCCCACCGTGTCCATCGATGCGGCCAGGGGAAATACACCTTCCAGATCCGTGCTGCTCCAGGGGCGAC